>NZ_JAZDRM010000010.1:0-121696 GCF_047501495.1 Ancylobacter sp. G4_0304
CGCCCCCAGATCGCCCGCCGCCACCTCGCCTGCCGGCGCGCGGCGCTCGGAGGGGTCGCGCAGCATCAGGAAGGTTTCGCCATTGTCCTCGGTCAGAAAGATGAAGCCGGTCTCCGACGAGGTGATGCTGATGGTTTCGGTGAGCAGGCGGCGGGTGAGCCGGTCGGGGTCGCGCTCGGCGGAGAGGGCGCGGCCGATCTCGATGAAGCGCCGGATCGTGAGGCGCGCATTCTGGATCGCGCGCGACAGCGTATCGATCTCGGTCACCGAGGAGCGGGTATTGCCCGGCAGTTCCTGGAAATTGAAGGTCTGGATGGCGGCCGCTTCTTCGGCGATCGCCATCAGCGGACGGCTCACCGCCGTCGCGGTGTAGCGGATAGCCAGGATCACCACGACGATCAGGCCGAGGCTGATCCAGCCGAGCGTGGTGACGATGCCGGACGCCGGCCATGATCTCGTCCTGCGGCATGGCGACTGCCATGGCGAAGGTCCACTGGCCGGAGCGCAGCGGGGCGACATGCATGGTCCAGGCGCGGCCATGGTCGCTGATGACCGTGGTTCGGTCGCTCCCGTCATGACTGCGCACCGCCGTGAGCATGGTCGGCACCACCGTCGAGGCGACGTTGGCGACCGGCCCGCGCGAGGGTGAATTCTGGTACGCGGTCGGCAGCTCGGCGGCCGGGTTGCTGGCGGCGATCACCGCGCCGTCCGGGTCGGTGATGATGAGCTCCGAGGACGGCGTGCTCTTCATCCGCCGCAAGGCCGCCGACAGGTCGGCGAGGCTGAGGTCGATCCCCATCACGCCCCGGTTGCTGGCGATGCGGCGTGCGATGGTCACGCCGCTCTCGGCGGTGGCGAAGAAGCGGTAGGGATCGGTCAGCACCGCGCCGTCACTGGCGAAGGCGTCATAGTACCAGCGCCGGTTGCGCGGATCGTAGAAGAAGTCCGGCCGGTCCAGCTCGCCCACGGCGTTGAGCGCGGCGTCGAGGAAGACCAACCGCGTTTCGCGACCTTGCGCGGTGTTGCGGATGGTCTGCAACAGGTAGCGGGCAGTGTCCGGTGCGGCGAGGTTGCGCCGCGCCACCGGCGAGGTGAGCTGGCGCAGCAGGATGAACTCGCCATCGTCATAGCCGACATACATCGCGGAGGTGAACGGCTTGGCCTGCATGATCAGGCTGAACTGCCGCACCAGTGCCCGCTCGTTCTCCGGCGAGCGATTCAGCACCTGCGGGTCGGCCGCGAACATCGCGGTCATCAGGTTCAGGTTGGTGAAGCTGTCGTCGATGCTGGCGCGGCTCTGATGCGTCATCTGTGCGAACATCGTCGAGGTCGCGCCCTCAAGAACGGCGGCCGCGCGGTTGTTCACGAAGGAGATGATGCCGACCAGCGCCAGTGTGACGGTGACACCGAACACCAGGGCCAGATGGGTGTCGAGACGTCTTTTCATCATTCGGACGCGGCCTCCGCAGGCGTTAGCTGCGTCATCGTCGCGATGGCATGGTTCGAGATTAGCGGCGAAACCCACGATTTTTCAAGATTTTCCTTCCGCATCGTCAGCTGGCACCCCGTCACGGCGTTCCTCTGATACCAGAATGGCGGTCGGTGGCGGGGAGACCGGTCATCGCACAGCCACGGTGACGGGATTGAATGTCGGCGGCGCGGGGGAGAGAATGCCTGATGCCGTGGCGGCGATTCCCGCCGCTTCCCCGGGCGTCCGCCCACCATCACCCTCACGGTTCAGCCCCCGCGGAATCGTTCTTGCTAGAAATTCCAGACTGGGGATGATGATGTACGTACCTCAGGCGACAGGACCGGAATGCCCGCGCCCGGTTTCCCGGCGCGATTGTCAAGGAGACGCCAGACGATGACCAGCCGCGTAATTCCGGTCGCCCCTTTCGTGCTCACCGTGTTCGGCGCCACCGGCGACCTGTCGCGGCGCAAGCTGATTCCCGCAATGTTCCATCGCGACCTCGACGGGCAGATCCCCCCCGAAGCCACCATCGTCGGCACCTCGCGCCGGGCCATGAGCGACGAGGAGTTCCGCGCCTTCGCCCATAAGGCACTGACCGACCACATCCCCGCCGCCGAACTCGGCGGGCCGGAGGTGGAGCGCTTTCTCGCCCGGCTCTCCTATATCGCGGCCGATGCCGCCGACGAGGCCGGGTGGAACGATCTTGCGGCATGCATGGCCGGGCAGGGCGAGCGCATCCGCGTCTATTATCTCGCCACCGCGCCGGAGCTTTTCGGCCCGATCTGCGAGAAGCTCGGCAAATACGGCATGGCCGAGGGCGCGCGCGTCGTCATCGAGAAGCCGATCGGCAAGAGCCTCGCCTCGGCGCTGGCGCTCAATGACGAGATCGGCCGCATCTTCCCCGAAGACCGCGTCTATCGCATCGATCATTATCTGGGCAAGGAAACCGTCCAGAACCTGATGGCGCTGCGCTTCGCCAACGCGCTGTTCGAGCCGTTGTGGAACAACGCCCATATCGACCATGTGCAGATCACCGTCGCCGAAGCGCTCGGCGTCGAGGAGCGCGCGGGCTATTACGACACCGCCGGCGCCATGCGCGACATGGTGCAGAACCACATGCTCCAGCTGCTCTGTCTGGTGGCGATGGAGCCGCCCTCCTCGCTCGACGCCGACGCGGTGCGCGACGAGAAGCTGAAAGTGCTGCGGGCGCTGAAGCCGATCGACGAGCACAATGTCGGCGCGGTGACGGTGCGCGGGCAGTATCGCGCCGGCGCCTCGGCGGGCGGCGCGGTGCCGGGCTATCTGGAGGAGCTCGGCTCCTCGCGCAGCCAGACCGAGACCTTCGTGGCGCTGAAGGCGGAAGTGGCGAACTGGCGCTGGGCCGGCGTGCCGTTCTACCTGCGCACCGGCAAGCGCCTCGCCTCCCGCGTCTCCGAGATCGTGGTCAATTTCCGCCCGGTGCCGCATTCGGTGTTCGACGAGAATGTCGGGCCGATCGAATCCAACCGGCTCGTCATCCGCCTGCAGCCGGACGAGGGCGTGAAGCTGTGGCTGATGATCAAGGACCCCGGTCCGGGCGGCATCCGCCTCACCCATGTGCCGCTGGACATGAGCTTCGCCAAGGCGTTCAAGGTGCGCAATCCCGACGCCTATGAGCGGCTGATCCTCGACGTGGTGCGCGGCAACCAGACGCTGTTCATGCGCCGCGACGAGGTGCAGGCGGCATGGGAATGGGTCGACCCGATCCTTGAGGCGTGGCGCAATTCCAAGGAGCCGCCGCGCCCCTACACCGCCGGAACCTGGGGCCCCTCCGCCGCCATCGCCCTCATCGAGCGCGACGGCCGCACGTGGCTGGAGGACGGCGCATGAGCGCGCCGCGTCTCCATGAGTTCCCGGACGGCGCGGCGCTGGCCGCGGCGCTGGCCGATTATGTCGGCGAGGCGCTAGTGGCGCGCGTGGCGAAGGATGGCGGGGCGAGCCTTGCCGTCTCCGGCGGGCGCACCCCGGTGCGCTTCTTCGAGGCGCTGGCGGCGAAGGACCTGCCCTGGTCGAAGATCGGCATCACGCTGGTGGACGAGCGCTGGGTGCGCGAGACCTCGGACCGTTCCAACGCCCGGCTGGTGCGCGAGCATCTGTTGAAGGGCCCGGCGGCCGCGGCACGCTTCGTGCCTCTGGCCAATGACGCCGCGACGCCGGAGGACGGGCTGTTCGCCCTCGACGAGGCGCTGGAGATTCTCTACTGGCCGCTCGCCTGCGCGGTGCTGGGCATGGGCGAGGACGGGCACACCGCCTCGTTCTTTCCCGGCGGCGACAATCTGGAGCGCGCGCTCGATCCCGACGGCACGCTCGGCCTCCTGCCGATGCGCGCGGAAGGCGCCGGCGAGCCGCGCGTCACCATGACCTTGCCGCTGCTGCTGGCGGCGGACCGCCTCGCGCTCCATATCGAGGGTGAGGGCAAGCGGCCCGTGCTCGCCGCCGCGCTCAAGGACGGGCCGGAAACCGACATGCCGGTGCGCGCCGTGCTGCGCGCCCCGCGACCGCCCGACATTTTCTGGTGCCCGTGAGCTGACGGGCACCGCCGAACCGAACACATGAAGGAGATCCGCATGGCAGCCTCCGCAACGCCATCCAGCGTGAACGCCCGCCTCGGCGAGGTGACGGAGCGCATCGTCAGGCGCTCCTACGACAACCGCTCGCGCTATCTGGACCGGATCGCGGCCGCCGCCGAGAAGGGGCCGAGCCGCGCCAAGCTCGGCTGCGCCAACCAGGCGCACGGCTTCGCCGCCTGCGGGCCGGGCGACAAGGCGATGCTGCGCGAGGGCGCGGGTGCCAACCTCGCCATCGTCACCGCCTATAACGACATGCTCTCCGCCCACCAGCCCTATGAGCACTATCCCGACCTGATCCGCGCCGCCGCCCGCGCGGCCGGCGGCGTGGCGCAGGTGGCCGGCGGCGTGCCGGCCATGTGCGATGGCGTCACCCAGGGCGAGGCCGGCATGGAGCTGTCGCTGTTCTCGCGCGACGTGATCGCGCTCGCGACCGCGGTCGCGCTCTCGCACCAGACCTTCGACGCCGCCGTGTTCCTCGGCATCTGCGACAAGATCGTGCCGGGGCTCGTCATCGGCGCGCTGTCCTTCGGCCATCTGCCGGCGGTGTTCATTCCCGCCGGGCCGATGACCTCGGGCCTGCCGAACGACGAGAAGGCCAAGATCCGCCAGCTGTTCGCGGAAGGAAAGGTCGGGCGCGACGCGCTGCTGGAGGCTGAATCGCTCTCCTATCACGGGCCGGGCACCTGCACTTTCTACGGCACGGCGAACACCAACCAGATGATGATGGAGATCATGGGCCTGCATCTGCCCGGCGCCTCCTTCGTCAACCCCAACACCCCGCTGCGCGACGCGCTGACCACGGCGGCGGCGGAGCGGGCGATGGCGATCACCGCGCTGGGCAATGGCTATGCCCCGGTCGGGCGCATGCTGGACGAGAAGGCCTTCGTCAACGGCGTGGTCGGGCTGCACGCCACCGGCGGCTCCACCAATCACACGCTGCACGTCGTCGCCATGGCGGCGGCGGCCGGCATCAAGCTGACCTGGGACGATTTCTCCGACCTCGCCGACATCACCCCGCTGCTGTGCCGCGTCTACCCCAACGGCAAGGCCGATGTGAACCATTTCCACGCCGCCGGCGGCATGGGCTTCGTGATCCGCGAACTGCTCGGCGACGGGCTGCTGCATCGCGACGTCGAGACGGTGTGGGGTTCCGGCCTCGACGCCTATACGCAGGAGCCGACGCTGGCGCCGGACGGCAGCCTCGCCTGGCGCGACGGGACGCCGACCAGCGGCGACGAGGCGGTGCTGCGCGGCGCCAAGGCGCCGTTCCAGGCGACGGGCGGGCTCAAGCTGCTCTCGGGTGATCTCGGGCGCGCGGTGATCAAGACCTCCGCCATCGCGCCCGAACGCCACATCATCGAGGCGCCGGCCAAGGTGTTCCATTCGCAGGAGGAATTGCAGAAGGCGTTCAAGGCCGGCGAGCTCAAGGGCGATTTCGTCGCCGTGGTGCGCTACCAGGGCCCCAAGGCCAACGGCATGCCGGAACTGCACAAGCTGATGCCGCCGCTGGGCGTGCTGCAGGATCGCGGCAACAAGGTCGCCCTCGTCACCGATGGCCGGCTCTCGGGCGCCTCCGGCAAGGTGCCGGCGGCGATCCA
The DNA here is from genome assembly GCF_047501495.1 of Ancylobacter sp. G4_0304. Classification (NCBI taxonomy): domain Bacteria; kingdom Pseudomonadati; phylum Pseudomonadota; class Alphaproteobacteria; order Hyphomicrobiales; family Xanthobacteraceae; genus Ancylobacter; species Ancylobacter sp. G4_0304. The sequence continues at coordinate 5,679 of NZ_JAZDRM010000010.1, forward strand.
TGTCACGCCGGAAGCCGCCGATGGCGGGGCGATCGCGCTGATCCGGGAGGGCGACATCGTGCGGCTCGACGCCGTGGCCGGCACGCTGACCGTGTTGGTCGACCCGGCCGAATGGGCGGCCCGCAGCCCGGCGCCGGCCGATCTGGAGCCCTCGCACTGGGGTGTCGGGCGCGAATTGTTCGGCGCGTTCCGCGGCGCGGTGGGCACGGCCGATACCGGCGCCACCATCTTCGCGCTGGGCTGACCGGGCTCCCCTCCGGTCAGAACACCGGGCCGATCTTGCCGAGCGGCAGGATGCCGAGCGCCACCCGCCCGTTCCTGAACACGAACGGGAAGGCGCTGGCATTCACGCCGTCGACCTGCGACGGCATGCCGGCGGCACCCAGCATCGGCGCCAGCCCGGCCATGAAATCGGGCATCAGCCCGGCGGTGGCGAGCACCGGCAGCAGCTTGCCGGCCTCGACCACGGAAACCGTGACATTGCCGTCGAGGCGACGCTGCGGGTCGAGCCCCAGCTCGCCGCTGGCGGCCATCATCCCGCCGCCGGCGCTGATCCGCGCCTCTTCGATCTTCACCCGCCCGCCATTGGCCTGCCATCTCGCCAGCCGCGCTTCCAAGGGCAGCACCGTAATCCCCGGCACGCCGGTGACGGTGGCCTGAAGCAGGGCGTCGACCGGGGTTGCTCCTGTCGCCACACCCGTGGCGGCCGCCGGCGCGCCGCCCATCAGCGCCATGCCGGTGGCGTCGTCCACTTCCATCGCGATGTCGAGCGCCGCATTCGTCGCCTCGCCCGGATGCTGGCGCAGATGCAGTTCGAGATGGCGGGCGGACAGGATGGTCGCGCCACCCTCGGCCAGCGTGTAGTCGTTGGCGGCGAGCGAGAACCGGTCCAGCCGCTCCGCCGTGCCCGCTCCGCTGACCTGGAGCAACGACCAGCCGGCGGTGATGGTGCGCCCGCTCGCTGCCTCGCTCAGCGTCGCCGGACCCCGGAACTCGGCGATGATGTGCCGGGGGTTCCACACCTGCGCCACCGCGTGAACGCGGTCGGCCTTCCAGGTCCATTGCGTCGGGCCCTGGATCACCACGCTGGGAGCATCGCAGCTCAGTTCGAAGCGGAACGGATAGCCGCCGATCCGGCGGTTGTCGCAGCTCCAGCTGCGCCCGCGCGCGCCTTCCGCCGCCATCCAGCTGTCGATCTCGCGCTCGGCTCGGCCGGCGGCATAATACCAGGCCGCGGTCCAGCCGAGCCCCGCCACCACCAGAGCCAGAGCCGGCAGCGCGACCCACCAGGCGGGACGGCGCCGGGGCGCGGGCGTCTCAGCTCCCGCATCCGGTTCATCGGCATGGCGGAACTCGGGCGGCATGTCGGAAAGGCTCAAGGCATTGGTCTCCTTAAGGGGGCCGTCGGGCGGCCCCACCGTAGAATGCACGGCCGGGCATGCAAGCCGGCGGCGAGGCGGTCGGTGATGATCGCGGTGCGATACGGCCGGATTATGCCCAAACCGTTGAGGAGAAGGCCCGATCGGCACGAGGGGGCGATTCCGCCCGGTCGCAAAGGCGGCTAATCTCGGCTTTCACCGAGCACCGTCCGCGCCTTCTCTCTTGCCGCCTTTGTCCACCCGCGATGATTCGACCATGACCCTGCGCGATCCCGCCCCGCCCGCCGAAGACCTCTGGGTGTTCGGCTATGGCTCGCTGATGTGGAATCCGGGCTTCGACTATGAGGAGCGCGCGCCGGGCCGGCTGATCGGGGCGCATCGCTCGCTCTGCGTGCTGTCGGTGCACTGGCGCGGCACGCCGGAGCGGCCCGGCCTCGTGCTCGGGCTGGATCGCGGGGGAAGCTGCATCGGCATGGCGTTCCGCGTCGGGCGCGACCGGGCCGCGGCGACGCTCGACTATCTGCGCGAGCGCGAGCAGGTGACGAAGATCTACCGCGAAGCCACCCAGCGGGTGTGGCTGCGGGACGGCAGCGGACGCGCCGTGCCGGCCCTGGTCTTTCTGGTCGATCGCGGCCATGCGCAATATGCCGGCCGCCTCACCCCCGAGGAGCGGCTGCATCTGGTGCGGCAGGGTCATGGCGTGGGCGGGCCCAATGCCGATTACGTCACGGCCACCGACCGCCACCTCTTCGAGCTCGGCATCCACGATCCGCAGATGCGCTGGATCGTGGAGCGGCTGTAGCCCTCACGCCCTCGGCGGAATCTCCAGCCCACGCTGCACCGCCGGGCGGGCAAGGCCGCGCGCCAGCCAGGCCGGCACATGGGTCAGGCTCTTGTAATCCACCAGTTCGGCCGCTTCATAGAAGCCGATCAAGTTGCGCACCCAGCCGATGAGCGCGAGATCGGCGATGGTGTAGTCGTCGCCCATGATCCAGTCGCGGCCCGCGAGCCGCGCCTCCAGCACCCCGAGCAGGCGCTGGGATTCGGCGCGGTAGCGCTCCAGCGGGCGCTTGTCCTCATACTCGCGGCCGGCGAATTTATGGAAGAAGCCGAGCTGGCCGAACATCGGGCCGACCGCCGCCATCTGGAAGAACAGCCATTGCAGCGTCTCGTAGCGCGCCGCCGGATCGGCGGGCAGCAGCTTGCCGGTCTTCTCCGCGAGATAAACGAGGATCGCGCCGGATTCGAACAGGGCGAGCGGCTTGCCACCCGGCCCGTCGGGATCGAGGATCGCCGGGATCTTGCCGTTCGGGTTCAGCGACAGGAACTCCGGCGTCCAGGTCTCGTTGTCGCCGATCTTGATGGTGTGCGCCTCATAGGGCAGGCCGATCTCTTCCAGCATGATCGAGACCTTCACCCCGTTCGGGGTCGGGAAGGAATAGAGCTGCAAGCGGTCGGGATGACGGGCGGGCCAGCGCCGGGTGATCGGGAAGGCGGACAGATCGGCCATGGGACGGCTCCAGGGGACAGATGCGGCGGGGACGTCGCTGCGTGCAGGGCTCAGCGCCCGGCCAGCTCCGCCTCGGTGAGGGGGCGGGCCTCGTCGGCCAGCATGATCGGGATGCCGTCGCGGATCGGGTAGGCGATGCGGGCGGCGCGCGAGATCAGCTCGTGGGCCGCGCGGTCATAGTCCAGCGGGCCCTTGGTGACCGGGCACACGAGTATCTCCAGCAGCTTGGGATCGAGCTCGTGGCCGGCATGGTACGAAGCGGCGGACGGCAGATGCGGTTTCTCGGCCATGGGAACTCCGGGAGAGATGTGGCGCGGCGCAGGATAAGCGGGCGGAGAATGAGCGGTCGGGGGATGAGATATAGACGCGCGATCCGGTTTTGTAGCCGTCGACGCTGACAATCTCGCGTCGCCAGCGCGCAGCGCGTGGCGGAGCTGTTGCGCGGCGGTATCGGGCGCTAAGATCGTTGCCCATGGAACCGACGCCGCTCGACATCGCCGACCCGCCCCGCCTTCACGGCGAAACCGTCCAGCAATGGGTGTTCCGGCGGCTGCGGCGCACCGTGATGGCCGGGCGCTTCCCGCCGGGGCGGGCGGTGACGATACGCGGCCTCGCCGAGGCGATGGGGGTTTCCGCCATGCCGGTGCGCGAGGCGCTGGCGCGGCTGGTGGCCGAGCGGGCGCTGGTTCTGCTGGATAACCGCCGCGTGCGGGTACCGGAGATGACCGCGCGGCGCTTCGACGAGCTGGTCGCGGCGCGCACGCTGCTGGAGAGCGAGGCGGCCGCCCGCGCGCTCGATGGGGCGGACGACGCCTTCATCCGCCGGCTCGCCGTGCTCAACCGCGCCTCGGACGAAGCCGTGGCCGATGCCGACACCGAGGCGATCATCGAGACCAATCTGGCCTTCCACGCCGCGCTTTACGGGGTGCGGGCGGACAGCGTGCTGCTGCCGCTGATCGAATCGGTCTGGCTGCAGATCGGCCCGTTCATGCGCATGGCGCTGGCCGATCTCGACACTCATTACCCGGTCGATCGCCATGCCGAGGCGCTGGCCGCGCTGAAAGCGCGCGACGAGGCCGCCCTGCGCGCCGCCATCGAAGCCGATATACGCGACGGCATCGGCCATCTGCGCGCGCAGCTCGGCTGACGGCGCTACCTCGACGGCACTATTCGGCCGCGTTCAGCCGGCGCCCGCCACGGCGCCGCTCGGCATGAAGCCGCGCCGCCGCGCCGAAGGCGGTGAACACGGCGCTCGACAGCCGGTCGTCCCAGAACCGCCATTCCGGGTGCCACTGGATCGCGAGATTGAAGCCCGGCGCGTCGGCGACACGGAACGCCTCGATGGTGCCGTCCACCGCGCGGGCTTCCACGGTGAGCCCCGGCGCGAGCTGCGCCACGCCCTGCCCGTGCAGCGAGTTCACCCGCCAGGTCGGGGCGCCGGCAAGGCCCTCCAGCATCCCGCCCGGCTCCAGCAGTACCTCATGCACCGGGGCGTATTGCCCGGCCATGTCGAGGCGCGTGTCCTCGCGGTGGTCGAACCGACCGGGCTGCTCGTAGAGCTTCTGGAACAGCGTGCCGCCGAGCGCGACATTCATCTCCTGAAAGCCCCGGCACACGCCGAAGATCGGCACGCCACGCTCGATCGCCGCCTTGATCAGCGGCAGCGAGAGGTCGTCGCGGTGCGGGTCGGAGGGCAGCGGCGGGTCGAAGGCGGCGTCGCCATAATGATGCGGGGCGACATTGGACGGGCTGCCGGGCAGGAAGATCGCGTCGACCAGCTCCAGCACCTCGTCGACCACCAGCCGCTCGGGCGCCATGTCGGCATCGACCGCCGAGACCGTGCCGGGGAGCAGAACAGGGAGCGCCTGCGCGCCCTTGGCGACCGAATAGACATATTTCTCGGTAACGCCATGCACGATCTGACTGCCGCTGGCCTTCACATCGGAGATGATGCCGATCACTGGACGCATGATTGCCGCTCGGTTGCTGGTAACTGACGTCCCGCGATGTGGGATCGGCCGCCGGTTCCTGTCAACCGGATTGATCGCCCGCGCACGCCAGACCCCTTGCCCGTGCATGGCTCGACGGCTTAGAAGCGCGGCAATCCGAGAGGTTCGCCGATGCCCGATGCCGCCCCGCTCTCCCGTGATGCCCTCTTCGCCCGCCTTGAGGCGCTCGGCATCGCCACCCGCACCGTCGAGCACCCGCCGCTGTTCACGGTGGAGGATTCGCAGGCGCTGCGCGGCGACATTCCCGGCGGCCACACCAAGAACCTGTTCCTGAAGGACAAGAAGGGCAGTCTCTTCCTCGTCGTGGTCGAGGAGGAGGCGAAGGTCGATCTGAAGAGCCTGCACCAGCCGCTCGGCGCGGCGAGCCGGCTGTCCTTCGGCAGCGCCGAGCTGCTGGAGGAGGTGCTGGGCGTGAAGCCCGGCGCGGTCACCGCCTTCGGTCCGGTCAACGACCGCCAGGGCCGCGTCACCGTGGTGCTCGACGCCGAACTGATGGCGCACGACGTGATCAACTGTCACCCGCTGGTCAACACCGCGACCACCACCATCGCCAGCGCCGACCTGATCCGCTTTCTGCGCGACACCGGGCACGAGCCGCTGATTCTCGCCGTCCCGCGCCGGCAGGACGCCGAGGCTACGACGGAAGGCTGAGCGCGGAGCTTCCGCACGGTTGCATTTGCGGCCCGACCGACCATCTTTGAGGCGCGACCAGCGCGAGCGAGCATTGCAGGAGACGTCATGCTGCTGAACCAGCCTGCGGACACCCCCGCCCCCGGCGCGGCGGGCGGCGACGATATCGTCATCGACACCACCACCAAGACCTTCATGAAGGACGTGGTGGAAGAATCGCGCACCCGCCCGGTGCTGGTGGATTTCTGGGCGCCGTGGTGCGGCCCCTGCAAGCAGCTCACCCCGATCATCGAAAAGGTGGTGCGCGCGGCCAAGGGCAAGGTGCGGCTCGCCAAGATGAACACCGACGAGCACCCCGCCGTCGCCCAGCAGCTCGGCATCCAGTCGCTGCCCACCGTCTACGCCTTCGTGAACGGCCAGCCGGTGGACGGATTCATGGGCGCGCAGCCCGAGGGCCAGATCAAGGCGCTGGTCGACCGGCTTACCGCCGGCGCGCCCGACAGCACTGAGGAAATCCTGCTCAGCGCCGATGCCGCCCTGGAAGAGGGCGACCTGGTGGGCGCGAGCGAGCTCTATGCCCATATCCTCACCGAGGAGCCCGAGAACCTGAAGGCGCTCGCCGGCCTCGCCCGCACCCAGCTTGCCGCCGGCTCGCTGGACGCGGCGAAGGCGATCCTCGCCAAGGTGCCGGAAAAGGGCGCGAACGACGCCGCCATCGCCGCCGTGCGTGCCGCGATCGAGCTGGAAGAGGCCGCCGCCGCGCTGGGCGACGTCAAGGACCTCGAAGCGAAGGTCGCCGCCGATCCGCTCGACCATCAGGCCCGCTTCGACCTCGCCCTCGCGCTCAATGCGCGCGGCAAGCGCGAGGAGGCGATCGACCAGCTGCTCACCATCGTGCGCCGCGACCGCAACTGGAACGACGACGGCGCGCGCAAGCAGCTCGTGCAGTTCTTCGAAGCCTGGGGGCCGGCCGACGAAATGACGCTGCTCGGCCGGCGCCGCCTGTCCTCCATCCTGTTCGCGTGAGCCGGGCTCCCGCCCGGCCGCGCCGCTCTTGAGGGGAGGAGCCCCCATGCCGATCAACCGGCCCTATGAGGGCCCCTCCGAGCTCCCCGGGATCATCCCGGTATTCCCGCTGGACGGCGTGCTTCTGCTGCCGCGCTGCCAGCTTCCGCTCAACGTCTTCGAGCCGCGCTATGTCGCGATGATCGACGACGGGCTGAAGGGCACGCGGCTGATCGGCATGATCCAGCCGGCGCCCGAGGCGATACGCGGCCTCGGCCGCTCCGGCTTGGCGTCCGTCGGCTGCGTCGGGCGCATCACCGAGATCGCGGAAAGCGGCGACGGGCGCTACCTGTTGAACCTCTCCGGCATCTCGCGCTTCCGGGTTGTCGAGGAGCTCGACGTCGACACCGCTTACCGGCAAGCGCGGGTGGACTACGCCCCGTTCGCCAGCGATTTCACCCCGGATTTCGGCGCCGACAAGGTGGATCGCAGCACGCTTCTGCGCACGCTCGCCGACTATCTCGACGCCAACCGGCTGGAGGCGGACTGGGAGAGCATCAAGGACGCGCCGAACGAGGCGCTGGTCAATGCGCTCGCCATGATGTCGCCCTTCGGGCCGCGCGAGAAGCAGGCGCTGCTGGAGGCGGCAGATCTCGGCGCCCGCGCGGACATGCTGATCGCGGTGACGCAGATGTCGCTGGCGCGCACCGGCGGCGACGGCGACGACACGCCCCTGCAATAAGGCGGGCTTCCGCAGGCTCTCCGGATGGGGAGAGGTGGCCCGCCTAACTTCTCGGTGAGGCCGGGTGGGGAGCGTCGAGCCCCCTCACCCCAACCCTCTCCCCGCGGGGAGAGGGAGCCGGGCGTTCTACTCCCCCGCCATCGGCGCGGGGTTGCTCATTCCGCCGCCATGGGCGCGATGGCCGCTACTCCGCCGCCATCGGCGGCGGGGGCATGCGGTGGACCGTGGGCAGCACCGAGGTCGGCGGCGCGGCGTCTTCGTCCTCCGCCTCGTCGCGCGCGCCGACGAAGCGGCCGAAGATCCGCCCGAACAGGCGACCGAGATCGTCCATCAGCGTGAACACCGCCGGCACGAACACCAGCGACAGCAGGGTCGAGGCCAGCAGGCCGCCGATCACCGCGATCGCCATCGGCGCGCGGAAGGCGGCACCCTCGCCGAGCCCGATGGCGGACGGCACCATGCCCGCCGCCATCGCGATGGTGGTCATCACGATCGGCTGCGCGCGCTTGCGGCCGGCCTCGATCAGCGCGGTGGTGCGGTCATGGCCCGCCGCCACCGATTCGAGGGCGAAATCGACCAGCAGGATCGCGTTCTTGGTCACGATACCCATGAGCATCAGGAAGCCGATCACCACCGGCAGCGTCATCGCATTATTGGTGAGCAGCAGCGCGATGAAGGCGCCACCCACCGACAGCGGCAGCGCCACCAGAATGGTGATGGGCTGCAGCACATTGGCGAACAGCAGCACCAGCACCGCCAGCACCATCATCACGCCCGCGCTCATGGCGGTGGCGAAGCCGCCGAACACCTCGGCCATGATCTCGGCGTCGCCGCTTTCCTTCAGCGTCACCCCGGCCGGCAGGTTCTTGGCGGCGGGCAGCGCATAGACCTCGGCGAGCGCCTCGCCAAGCTGGGTGGTGCCGGCCAGATCCGCCTCGATGGCGACGCGGCGCGCGCGGTCGTAGCGGTCGAGGCTTGAGGGGCCGGAGCCGAAGACGAGGTCCGCCACCGAGGACAGCGGCACCGCCGCGCCGGAGGCGGTGCGCACCTTCAGCGTCTCGAAGGTGGCGATGGCCGACCGCGCCTCTTCGTCGAGCTGGACCCGGATCGGCACCTGACGGTCGCCGGCCGAGAACTTGGCGAGGTTCTGCGAGACGTCGCCAATGGTGGCGATGCGCACCGTGTCGGCGATGTCGGCCACCGAGACGCCGAGCTCGGCAGCTTCCGCCAGCTTGGGAACCACGCGGATTTCCGGGCGCTCCAGCGCCGCCGAGGTGACGACATTGGTCAGCCCCTTCACGCTTGTGCGGATTTCGCGCTCCAGCTCCAGCGCGCTTGCCTCGACTTGCGCGCCATCGGAGCCCGACAGGATGATGGTGAATTCGCGCCCGCCCGGCCCGGCGCCGCCCGAGGCGCCGAAGTTGAACCGCAGATCGGGAATGCGCGCAATCTCCTCCTGCATCCGCATCTCGAACTGCTTCTGGGTATCGTTACGCTCGGCGCGCGGCACCAGATTGATGATCATGGTCGCCTTGCGCACCTCGCCGGCCGCGCTCACCGGCCCGGCGGACGCCCCACCGCCGGCGGTCGCGAACACGCTGGCGACCTCCGGCTGCTGGCGCAGCTCGTCGGAAATCTCGTCCACCACCTTCTGCGTGCTGGCGAGCGTCGAGCCCGGCGGCAGCTCCAGCACCAGCACCGAGCGCGACACGTCGGCATTGGGAATGAAGCCCGAGGGCAGCAGGGTGGAAAGCCACATCGAGCCGATGAACAGCAGGATGCCGCCGGCCGTGGTGATGAAGCGGTGCTTCACCGACGCTTTCAGCAGCCGGACATAGAACCGCATCACAAGGCCGTCCGGCGTCTCCCGGTGGCCGGAATCGCGCATGAAATACGCAGCGAGCATCGGGGTCAGCAGCCGGGCGACGGCCAGCGAGAACAGCACCGCCACCGCGACCGTGATGCCGAACTGGCGGAAATACTGCCCGGCAATGCCGCCCATGAAGCTCACCGGCATGAACACCGCCACGATGGTCAGCGTGGTCGCGACCACGGCGAGGCCGATCTCGTCGGCGGCGTCGATGGCGGCGCGGTAGGCGCTCTTGCCCATGCGCATATGGCGCACGATGTTCTCGATCTCGACGATGGCGTCGTCGACCAGAATGCCGGTCACCAGCGTCACCGCCAGCAGGCTCACCCCGTTCAGCGAGAAGCCGAGCATGTCCATCACCCAGAAGGTGGGCAGGATGGACAGCGGGATCGCCAGCGCCGAGATGATGGTGGCGCGCCAGTCGCGCAGGAACAGCAGCACCACGATCACCGCGAGGATCGCGCCCTCGACCAGCGTGTGCATAGCCGATTCATAGTCGGCCTGGGTGTATTTCACCGTGGAGTCGATCAGGGTGATGTCGACCTCCGGGTGCGCCTTCTCCAGCGCGGCCAGCGCCTCGGCCACCCGGTCGGCGACCACGACGTCGGAGAAACCCTTGGCGCGGTAGATGCCGAAGGCCACCACCGGCTTGCCGTCGAGCCGGGCGAAGATGCGCGGCTCGGCCGCGCCGTCGGTCACGGTGCCGAGATCGGCGAGCCGCACCTGGCGCGCCGAAGAGGTGGCGGTGGCCGGCAAAGCGATATGGGTCTGCGCCAGTTCGTCCACGGTCAGCGCGCCGCCGAGCGTGCGCACCGACTGCTCCTGCGAGCCGATTTCGCCGCGCCCGCCGGCAAGGTCGACATTGGTGGCGGCGAGCTGGCGGTTGACGTCCGCCGCCGTCACGCCGAGCGCGGCGAGCCGGTCGGGATTGAGCGAGATGCGGATCTCGCGGTCGACGCCGCCCTCGCGCTTGACCTGCGCCACGCCGCGCACGCCCTGCAGCGCGCGGATGACGGTATCGTCCACGAACCACGACAATTCGTCCGGCGTCATGGCCGGGGCCGAGGCGGCATAAGTGACGATCGACATGCCCTCGACATCGATGCGCTGGATCAGCGGCTCCTCGATGCTCTGCGGCAGCTCGGAGCGGATGCCGGTCACCGCGTCGCGCACGTCGTTCACGGCGCGGTCGACCTGGGTCTCAAGCTGGAACTCGACCGTGGTGACCGAGGCGCCCTCGGTGATGGAGGAGGTGATGTGCTTCACCCCCTGCACGCCGGCAATGGCGGTTTCCACGCGCTTGGTGACCTGGGTCTCAAGCTCGCTCGGCGCCGCGCCGGGCTGGGCGACGGTGACGGCGACGATCGGCACGTCGATGTTCGGCATGCGGGTGATCGGCAGCCGGTCGAAGGTGTAGAGGCCGAGCGCGGTCAGCACCACGAACAGCACGATGGAGGGAACCGGCTTTCGGATCGACCAGGCGGAGATATTGAGGGCCATCAGGCACCACCCTTCGCGGACGCGGATAGCGAGGCCGGATCGACCGGCACCGGAGTCACGTGGTCGCCGTCGCGCAGGAAGCCGCCGGCGCGCGCCACCACGCTCTCGCCCTCCTTCAGCCCCTCGACGATCTCGACATAGCCCTCGCCCTTGAGGCCGGTTTTCACCGCGCGCTGCTCGACGCGCTCATTGGCGACCACCAGCACGAAGGTGCCCTGCGGGCTGAACTGGACCGCCGATTGCGGCAGGGCCACGCCCTCGCGGCGCGCAACATCGATGGTGCCGCGGGCATAGGCGCCGGGGCGCAGGCGCTCGTCGGCCGGCATCGCCACCGCGACGCGGGCGAGGCGGGTGGCCGGGTCGACCTTGGCGCCAACGAGGCGGATTTCCGCCATGACCGGCGCGTCGAAGCCGGCGGGCACCACCGCGACCTTCATACCGGCGGCGATGCGCGGCAGCATGGATTCCGGCACTTCGGCGTCGAGGTCGATCGCGCCGTCCTTCACGATGCGGAACAGCGGTTCGGCATTGGCCGAGAGCACGATGGCGCCGAGCCGGGCGGCGCGGGCGGACACGATGCCGGCTTCCGGCGCCTTGATGTCGGTGCGGGCGAGGCGGACCTCCAGCTCGTCGCGCATCGCCTTGATCTGGTCGGCCTCGGCCTCGGCGGCCGTGACCATCTCCTGCGCGGCGGTGACCTGCGCGGCCGCCACCTTCACGGCGCGCTCGCGCTGGTCCAGCACTTCCTGCGAGGTGGCGCCGGTCTTGATCAAGGTGCGCGCGCGCTCGACGGCGGCCTCGGCCTCGATGCGCTGGGCAATGGCCTGTTCGAGCGAGGCCTTCTGCTGGGCGATGGCGGCCTGCGCCTTGGCGGCGTTCGCCGCGTTCTGCGCCAGCAGCGTGTCGAGCATGTCGCGCGACAGCCGGGCCAGAACCTGGCCCTTCTCGACGCGATCGCCCTCGTCGACCAGAATATCGACGATGCGGAAGCCGTCGATCTCCGGTCCGACCATGATTTCCTCGCGCGGGACCAGCGTGCCGGTCACCGGCAGCCGCTCGGCCACCTCGCGCCGCGCGGCGGGCACCACCGAAATCGCGATGCCGCGCACCTGCGCGGGCTCGGGCACGCTCGGCGTCGCCTGCGCGGTATCGGACAGGCCGAGCCCGTCCGCCACCCGGTCGCCGAAGGCGAGATAGCCGAACCCGACCACGACAGCGGTCAGGCCGACGGCGAGCACGACGCGCCCGCGAACGGAGGGAGACTTCACACTCATGACCGGGCGTCCGTGGCAGTGGTGGTGCGGGGGGCCAGCATGCGGCGGATCAGATCGCCCAGAACGGGCATCATCTCGCCGAGCGGCAATTCGGGGGACAGGCGGTTGCGCAGCATGAGGCCGTCGCCGATGGCGTTGATCATCACCATCACCGCATCGGGATCGAGCCCGGCATCGACCTCGCCGCGCGCCTGAGCCGCCAGCAGCGCGCGCCGCATCGACTGGTCCATCTCGGCCTCGACCTCGTCGAACATCACCTTCAGCGCAGGATTACGCATCGCCTCGGCGGCGATCTCCGGGCCAAGCTCGGCGCAGACCATCTCCATCTCGCCGGTGAACAGCTGCGTGCCCATGGCGGTCAGCGCCCCGACGAAATCCGGCGCGCTCTCCAGATGCTCCATCAGCCGCGCGCGCAGCGTCCGCTCCTCCTCGACGATCGCAATGATGATCGCGTCCTTGGAGGGGAAATAGCGGTAGAGCGCACCGGGGCTCATGCTCGCCTCGGCGCAGATCTCATGCATGCTGGTGCCGTGAAAGCCGTTCCGCGTGAAACAGGCGATCGCCGCGTCGAGCACGCGGCGGCGCGGATCAGCTTTCGGGGCAGTGGCGAGGGCGACCATCAATGGCTCCGGGCTCGATAGAGAGCGAACGTTCGTTCGCATCTATGGCGGAAGCAAGACCTGAGTCAAGAACGAACGTTCGTTCGCACGATTTGCGGCGATCACGGTTAATCGATCCGCGTGCCGAAAGTTGGGAAATCAGGCCGCCGGCACCGCCAGCGTGGCAAAGTCGCCCGCCACCCGGTCATAGACCGCGCGCTTGAACGGAATGATCAGCGCCGGGGTGCGCTCCAGCTGCTCCCAGCGCCATTCCACGAACTCCGGCTTGTGGGCACCGCCGCCGGGATGGAGCACATCGATCTCGCTGTCCGGGCCAGTAAAGCGCAGCGCGACCCATTTCTGGGTCTGGCCGCGAAAGCGCCCCTTCCAGGCCTCGCGCGCGATCGGCTCTGGCAGGTCGTAGGCCAGCCAGTGGGGCGCCTCGCCGAGCGGCTCGACCGAGCGCACATTGGTCTCCTCATAGAGCTCGCGCCGCGCCGCCTCCGCCGGGCTCTCGCCGGCGTCGATCCCGCCCTGCGGCATCTGCCAGCTATGGGTGGCGTCGACATGCTCGGAGCCGCCGCTGCGGCGCCCGATGAACACGAGGCCCGCGCGATTGACCAGGAGGACACCGACGCAGGGGCGATAGGGCAGGTTCTCGAAAGGGGTCATGGCGGGCGCGTGACTGGCGGGGTTCATGGCTGAGGCGGCATCATGATAGGCGATGACGACGCCAATGCGTAGCGTTCAGCGCGTCACCGGCTGCCCGGCTGGCAGCGCGAGAGGCGCCACGGTCAGCAGCGCGGAACGGGCGGTTGCCAGATTGGGCGCGGGATCGGAGATCACCGCGTCACCGGCCGCGCTGCTATCGAAGCCGGGGCGCAGCATCGGCGCATCCGCCGGCACCGGCGCGCCGCCGGGCAGCATCAGCGCGGGATGATCGGTCCAGGCCGGCTCGGAGCCGCGCGTGGAGAGCCAACCGAACAGCACCCCGACCACCGCGAGCCCGGCCACGCCGAAGATCGCGACCGCCGCCCGGTTGTGAGCGCTGTCGCGCCCGTCATCGCGGCCGAGCGGGTCGCCGGCCACCCGGTCGTCGTCGACAAGGATCGGCAGGCGCGGCGCGGCGGTGTTGCGAAGCATGTCCATGCCGCCTTATCGCGCCGGACCAAGGCAGGATCGCGGCAGGAAGGCGCGGAATCGTTGCGCACACGCAACAGCTTGGCGCAAAGAAAAACCCCGCCCGGTCGCGGGCGGGGTCGTGTTGCTCTGGCCGGAGGGTCGCGCCTTGGCGCGGTGGGCCTCAGTTCGGGACGGCGGCCTTGGGATCGGCCGGATAGGCCGCATTCTTCTGCACGCCATGCATCAGGTCGATGGCGAGCTGGAGCTGGGTGTCGTCCTTGGGATCCGGCGGCACATAGGCGGGCGAGCCCGTCTTCTCGTCCTCGCCGTTCTTCAGGTGGCCCTTGAGCGAAGCTTCGCCGCGCGTGGTCTCGATGCCGGCAGCCTCGGCCTTCTCCTTCACGTCCTTGGGGACGTCCTGGATCAGCTCGATGTCGGGCTGGATGCCCTTGGCCTGGATCGAGCGGCCCGACGGCGTGTAGTAGCGCGCCGTGGTCAGCTTGATCGCGGCATTGCCGGAGACCGGGATCACCGACTGCACCGAGGCCTTGCCGAAGGAGAGCGAGCCGAGAATGGTCGCGCGCTTGTGGTCCTGCAGCGCGCCGGCGACGATTTCCGACGCCGAGGCCGAGCCGCCATTGACCAGCACGATCACCGGCTTGCCCTTGGCGAGGTCGCCGGGGCGGGCATTGTAGCGCTCGGTCGAGTTCGGGTCGCGGCCGCGGGTCGAGACGATCTCGCCGCGGTCGAGGAACACGTCGGAGACCTCGATCGCCTGCGGCAGCACGCCACCGGGATTGTTGCGCAGGTCGATGATGAAGCCCTTGAGCTTGTCCTCGCCGATCTTGGCGGTGAGGTCGGCGATGGCCTTCTTCAGCCCGTCCGAGGTCGGATCGGCGAACTGCGAGATGCGGATATAGCCGATATCCTCGCCCTCGACGCGGGAGCGCACGGTGTTGAGGCTGATGAGGTCGCGCACCAGCGTGAATTCGAGCGGCTTGTCCTCGCCCTTGCGGATGACGGTCAGCTTGATGGGGGTCGCCACCGCGCCGCGCATCTTCTCGACCGCCTGGCTGAGCGTCATGCCCTTGACGTCCTCGTCGTCCAGCTTGGCGATCAGGTCGCCGGCCTGGATGCCGGCCTTGGCGGCGGGTGTCTCGTCCATCGGGGCGACGACCTTGACGAGGCCGTCCTCCATCGTGACCTCGATGCCCAGCCCGCCGAACTGGCCGCGGGTGTTCACCTGCATGTCACGGTATTCTTTGAGGTCGAGATAGGCGGAATGCGGATCGAGCGAGGAGAGCATGCCGTTGATGGCCGCCTCGATCAGCTTGGAATCCTCCGGCTTCTCGATGTAGTCGGCGCGCACGCGCTCGAACACGTCGCCGAACAGGTTGAGCTGCCGATAGGTGTCGGAGGCGGCCGCGACCGCCTTGCCCGGCTCCAGCAGCAGACGAGGCTGCGAAACGCCGACCGCGACGATGGCACCGGCCGCCACACCCATGAGAAATACTGACGTCCTACGCATCATCCGCGAACCTTCTCGCTCTCGCTCGTCGCCCACCAGGGCGTGGGATCGATCGAATTTCCGTCCTTACGGAACTCGACGTAAAGAATAGGTTGGGCGGTTCCAAGGCCGACCGACGAAACCAGCTGCGGGCCATTGCCCATCACCGCCACCGGCTCCCCGGCCAGAACGAACTGTCCCAGACCGACCGTTATCTTATCCATCCCCGCCAGCAATATATGGTATCCGCCGCCCGCGTTGATGATCAATAGCTGTCCGTAGGAGCGGAACGGGCCGGCATAGACCACCCAGCCGTCGCTCGGTGCCGATACCTGGGCCTGCGCGCGGGTGCCGAAGGAAATGCCCTTCTCCGCCCCGCCATAGGCATCGGGCATGCCGAACTGCTTGAGCACATTGCCGCCCGCCGGCTGGTGCAGAAGCCCCTTGGCCTCCTCGAACGCAATGCCCGGCGTCAGGCGCCCCGGATTGGAGAGCGCGGCCAGCTTGTCCTCAGGCCCTTGATTTTCCTTGGCGATCGCCGCGCGCGCCGCCTCGGCGGCCTCCCGCGCGGCCTTGATCTCGGTCTCCATCCGCGTCATCAGCTCGCGGACATTCCCCGCTTCCGCCGCCAGCGCCTCGGCCCGCGCCTTCTCCCCGGCGAGCGCGGCTTCGCCCGCCGCCAGCGAGGCCTGGCGCTCCTCGATCAGGGCGCTGGTGCGGCGGCGCTCCTCGGCAAGCGAGAGTTTCAATTCTGCGAGAGCGTCGCGCTCGCTCACCGTCTCGCGGCGCACCCGCTCCTGCGCGGCGAGCTCGACGGCGAGCAGATCGGTCTCGGCGCGCAGCTCCGGCAGCACCGCGCCCAGCAGCATGGCCGAGCGCACCGAATCCAGTGCGTCGTCGGGGCGCACCAGCAGCGCGGGCGGTGGCAGGCGGCCAAGCCGGACCAGCCCGCCCAGCACTTCGGCAAGGGTCGAGCGGCGCGCGTCGAGCGAGTCGCGGATGTCCTGCGCCTCGCGGCCGAGAATCACCAGGCGCTGCTCGCTGGCGTCGAGCTTTTCCTCGACCTCGCGCACCCGCACCGCGGTATCGATCAGCGCGCTGGTGAGCTTGGCGCGGTCCCCGCGCAGGGCGGCGATCTCCTGCTGCAGCCGCGCCTGCTCGGCAGCGCTGCCCTTCATGTCGGCGTCGAGCTTCTCGATGCGCTCCCTCTGGGCGCGAGCGGCATCGGTCTCGCCGGACGGCGCGGATGACTGCGCCGCCAGGGGCCCCGACCACGCGAGCACGGCGAGAAGCGCGAGCGCGGCCCCGCCTCCGGCACGCAGGCGCGCGGAGCTGGGCGGCGGGAAGCGCAGGCGGACGGGCGGAATGAGCATCGGATCAGGAGAGGCTGCGTCGGTTAATGCCCACTTAACAGGAAAACGCCAACCGCCGGGAGGGCCGGCGTTATCCCGCATCCGTGCAGCTGACGGCGCCGGCGCGGGACAGGATCAGGCCGGCAGGACCACGACCTTGGTCTTGACCGGGGTCTTGTCATAGAGGTCGATCATGTCCTGGCTGAGCAGGCCGACACAGCCGCTGGTGATCCCCGAGCCGATGGTCTCCGGAGCGCTGGTCGCGTAGATCGTGTACAGCGTGTAGACGCCGTTCTGATAGAGGTGGAGCGTGCGGGCGCCGAGCGGGTTGTCGAGGCCGCCGGGCATGCCGCCGGCATATTTGGCCGCCTCGGGCTGGCGCTTGATCATTTCCTTCGGCGGCGTCCAGGTCGCCCATTCGCTCTTGCGCCCGACATAGGCGTCGCCGCTCCAGCGGAACCCGTCGCGGCCGACATTGGCGCCGTAGCGGGTCGCTTTGCCGTCTCCTTCGACACGGTAGACGTAGTAATTGGCGGGATCGACGATGATGGTGCCCGGTTCTTCCTCGGAGGCATAGGCCACGGTCCGGCGGAAATATTTCCGGTCCACCTTGGAGAGATCGACGCCGGGGATCGGAAATTTCTCCTCCGGCAGCGGCCCGTAGACCTTCTGCGCCTCGGCAAGGCTCATGCCGTCCACCGACGCGCAGCCCCCGAGCCCCAGCGCACCCAGCCCGAGGGCGGAGCCGGCCAGGAACGAGCGGCGGCTCAACAGGCCGGCGCGGCCGGGTTCATCCATGCGGCCGGCAGCCGCCTTGCTGGGGTTCTTCATCATGATCGGGTGGTCTCGTATCCTGCTGCGCGGACATTGCCGGCAGGCGGTTCGGGTGGCAAGTCGTGTCTCAGCGCCGTGACGCAGCGCCGTGACGCGGTATGTGAATCCGGCTCACGCCTTGTGATAGGGATGGCCGGCAAGGATCGTCGTCACGCGATAGATCTGCTCGGCGAGCATCACACGCACCAATTGGTGCGGAAACGTGGCGCGGCCGAAGGCGACCAGCCGGTCGGCCCGCTCGTGCACCTCCGGGCTCAGCCCGTCCGCCCCGCCGATCAGGAAGGACAGCGCGCGCACGCCCCGGTCACGCAGCGCCGCGACGTCGGCGGCAAGCTGTTCGCTGGAGAGTTCCGTGCCGCGCGGGTCGAGGGCGAGCACCGCGGTTTCCTCGGGAAGCGCGGCGAGGAGGGCCGTGCCTTCCTCGCTCATGCGGTCATCGGCGCGGCGCGCCATGCTTTCGGAAATCTCGGCGATGTCCGGCCCGCTGAGGCCGAGCGCCCGGCCGCCCTTGCGGGTGCGCTCGATATAACGCGCGCACAATTCCCGTTCGGGTCCGGCTTTGAGCCGGCCCACGGCACAGACCAGTAGCCGCACCCTTCGGGCTCAGCCGCGCGGCATTTTGGAAGACGCGTCGGCATGGGCGCCGGACCACATCTTCTCGATATTGTAGAAGCTCCGCACTTCCGGCTGGAAGATGTGGACGATGACATCGTCGGCATCGATCAGCACCCAGTCGCAGGCCGGGAAGCCCTCGACGCGGATGTTCTTCACGCCGCGTTCCTTGAGCGCCTCGACGAGGTGCTCGGCAAGGGCGCCGACGTGACGCTGCGCACGGCCAGACGCCACGACCATGTAGTCGGCGATCGTGGTCTTGCCGCGCAGTTCGATGGAAATGATGTCCTCGGCCTTGTCTTCGTCGAGACGGGTGAGCACAAGAGCCAGGATCTCCTCCGCGTCATAACGCGGCTCGGAGACAGGGGCAGTCGCCGGGCTGGAGGCGGCCGCTGAGAGCGCCATGGTGGACAGGGGTCCGAATCCTCTCGTCAACATGCATAGCGGGCAGCGGATGCTCCGCGCCGTTCATGCCCCTTTAAGATAATGCCGAAACGGCATGTTTTTCAACCGTCGTGGCGCATTTAGGGGCATTCGCTCCCGATGGAGCGTCGCTGCGCCCGGCCGCCTCGCGCAGCAGGGTCGAGGAAAGCGGCGATTTCAGCCCGTGGAGGAACAGCCAGGCCGGCGCCTTGAGCCCGGCGAGCCGGGGCGCTTCCCGCTCGTCGAGCCGCCACGGCGCCAGAGCGCTCGCCGCCGGCGAGGCCATGGCGCGGAAGGTGGAGCCCGGCCGGTCGATCACCGCGATCGGCACCAGGTCGGCCAGCGCCCGCCAGCGCTGCCAGCGATGGAACGAGGCGAGGTTGTCCGCGCCCATCAGCCAGACGAAATCTACCTGCGGAAAGCGCCGCACCAGCGCGGCCACCGTGTCGTAGCTGTAGCGCGTGCCCAGCAGCGCCTCGCAGCCGGTCGGCACCAGCGCGGGGTGGTGGGCGACCGCGCGGGCCTGCTCGATGCGCCCGGCGAGCGGGGGCAGGCCGCTATTGTCCTTCAGCGGATTGCCGGGCGTCACCAGCCACCACACCTTGTCGAGCCTGAGCCGCTTCAGCGCCAGCAGGCTCGCGGCGCGATGGGCGGCATGGGCGGGGTTGAAGGTGCCGCCATAGAGCCCGATCCGCATGCGCGGCGCGACGGGAGGAAGACGCAGCGCCTCCGGCGGCGCGGCGCCCGCCGCGAGGCGTCCGGTCATGGGCGGATCTGGCCGGTGCCGCGCACCCGGTACTTGAACGAGGTGAGTTGCTCGGCGCCCACCGGCCCACGCGCGTGCATGCGCCCCGTGGCGATGCCGATCTCGCCGCCGAAGCCGAACTCGCCGCCATCGGCGAACTGGGTCGAAGCGTTATGCACCACGATGGCGGAATCCACCTCGGCGAGGAAGCGCGCCGCCGCCTGCTCATCCTCGGTGAGGATGGCGTCTGTGTGGTGCGAGCCATAGGTCTCGATATGCTCGATGGCGGCGTCCAGCCCGTCCACCAGCTTCACCGCGATCACCGCGTCGAGATATTCGGTGCGCCAGTCCTCCTCGGTCGCCGGGGTGACGCGCGGATCGACCGCCTGTGCCGCCTCGTCGCCGCGCACCGCGCAGCCCTCGTCGAGCAGCATGGTCACCAGCGGCTTCAACAGCATGCCGGCGGCCTCGCGGTCGACCAGCAGCGTCTCGGCGGCCCCGCATACGCCGGTGCGGCGCATCTTGGCGTTCTTCACCACCGCGAGCGCCTTGGCGAGCTCGGCGGCCTTGTCGACATAGATGTGCACCAGCCCTTCGAGATGGGCGAACACCGGCACCCGCGCCTCGCTCTGCACGCGGGCGACCAGGCTCTTGCCGCCGCGCGGCACGATCACGTCGATATTGCCGTCGAGCCCGGCGAGCATCGCGCCCACCGCCGCGCGGTCGCGGGTCGGCACCAGCTGGATGGCGTCGGCCGGCAACCCGGCCTCGACCAGGCCGTCGACCATGGCGGCATGGATCGCCCGGCTGGAATGGAAACTGTCCGAGCCGCCGCGCAGGATCACCGCATTGCCGGCCTTGAGGCACAGGCTGCCGGCATCGGCGGTGACGTTGGGCCGGCTCTCATAGATCACGCCGACCACGCCGAGCGGGGTGCGCACGCGCTCCATCACCAGACCGTTCGGCCGCTGCCAGCTCTCGGTGACCTTGCCAACCGGATCGGGCAGCTCGGCGATCTCGGCGACGCCGGCGGCGGTGGCCTCCAGCCGCGCGGCGTTCAGCGTCAGCCGGTCGAGCATGGAGCCGCTGATGCCGGCGGCCTTCGCGCTCGCGACGTCCTCCGCATTGGCCGCGAGGATCGCCGGGGCATTGCGGCGGATCGCCTCGGCCGCCGCCAGCAGCGCCTGACGCTTCACCTCCGGCGGGGCGAGCGCGAGCCGGCGGGCGCTGGCACGGGCGCGGCGCCCGATGTCGGCCATCACGGCACTCACATCGTCGGGAGAGGCGGCTACGGTACGAAGCAGGGTGGCGGACATCGGCTCGTCTCGAAGGCTGCGGTCATAAGGCTGGGCGCCGGCTTTTCCGGGCACCGGAAGGCGCCCTGTCTAACACAATGGGCGCGCCCCGTGCCAAATTCAAATAAAGCCGGCCAGCGGGCGGCCCATGCCGGACGGCGGGACGCGAAATTCACCCGAGGCTTTACCACGCCGCCCGAACGGGCTTGCCATTTGCCGCGCGACATCCGATGTCACGTCGGACGGAACGGTCAATACCCGGGAGATGGTCGCGCGTGCTGCGTGTCTGGGACATCGCATGGGATGCATTCTGGCGCTTCGTCGAGGATGACGGCTGGGCGATCTCCAGCCACATCGCGCTCTCGGCGCTGATGTCGATGTTCCCGTTCCTGATCTTCGTCACCTCGCTCGCCGCGTTCTTCGACTTCAAGAACCTCGCCGACGAGACGGTGGAGCTGATGCTCGAAGCCTGGCCGGCCCAGGTGGCCGCGCCGATCGGCGGCGAGATCAAGAACGTGCTGACCCAGGTACGCACCGACGTGCTGACGCTCGGCGTGTTCTTCGCGATCTACTTCTCCTCCAACGGCATCGAGAGCCTGCGCATCGGGCTCAACCGCGCCTATGGGGTGAAGGAGATGCGCGCCTGGTACTGGCTGCGCCTTGAATCGATCGGCTATGTGCTGGTCGGTGCGGCCGGGCTACTGGCGCTGTCCTTCCTCGTCGTGCTCGGCCCGGTACTGTGGCTGACGGCGGTGCGCTGGATGCCGGCACTGGAGCCGTTCGGCTGGATCATCACCTTCCTGCGCTATGGCGCGACCTCGGTGATCCTGATCGTCGCGCTGGTGGTCGCGCATATGTGGCTGCCCTCCGGCCGCCGGAAGCTGGCGGACGTGCTGCCTGGCATCCTGGTCACGCTCGGCCTGTGGCTGGCGGCAGGCGCGGCGTTCGGGCGCTATCTCGCGGAATTCGCCGGCAATTACGTCACCATGTATGCCGGCCTTGCCTCGGTGATGATCGCGCTGATCTTCCTCTACACCACCGCCTCGATCTTCGTGTATGGCGGCGAACTGAACGCCGCGATCCGCCGCTACCGCCACGGCCATTACTGAGCCGCAGCCTCCTCTCATCGTCAGCTTGTGACCCCGTCCGGGCGGAACCCGCCGGGCCTCCTGCGTCTTGATCTTCTTCAAGGCGCGCCGTCTGGAATCGGCGCGCAATGGGCAGACCAACAAAGCTGCAAGAGGAGGCACGCATGAGCACCGGCTATGACAAGATGAAGATCGCCGCGGGAAGCTGGGTCGTGGTGTGCGACGGCCGCAAGGCGCTGATCCTGTGCAACAAGGGCGACGCCACTTTCCCCAATCTGCGCACCCATGAGGTGCACGAGCAGGCAAACCCGCCGGCGAGTGAACAGGGCACCGATGCGCCGGGCCGCGTCCATCAGTCGGTCGGCACCGCGCGGTCCTCGGTCGAGACCACGGACTGGCACGACGAGGCCGAACGCGAATTCCTGCGCGGCATCGCCGGCCGGCTCGATGCCGCCATTGCGGGCGGCGAGACCTCGGCGCTCATCGTCGTCGCCTCGCCGCGCGCGCTGGGCATGCTGCGTCCGCTCTACAGCGAGGCCATGAAACAGGCGATCACCGCCGAGATCGACCGCGACATGGTGAAGCTGCCGGTCTACGAGATCGAGAAGCTGCTGGCGGCGTGACGGCGGCGCCAGTCCTTCGGGCGGCTTGCTGACAGGGCGCAGACAGGAGCTTGCCGGCAGGGACTTGCCTGCCGCGCACGGGGCGGCGACGATGCGAGGGCACCCTCGCCGCCCGGAGCGCGAACCGCCATGTGGGACTTCTCGTTTCGGACCAGTCTCGGGCTGGTGGCGCGCACCTTCCCCTTCGTCCTGCTGCGTCTCGCGGTCTATCTCGGCATCGCGTTCTTTTATGTCCTCGCCACTGGGCTCGGCATCGGCGCCGGCTGGGGTATCGGCTCGGCCTTCGACGACGGCGCGCTGACCGGAGCCGCGCTCGGTGGCTTCGTCGGGTTCTTCACGGTCGCCGGCGTGCTGTGGTGGGTGCGCGCCTATATCCTCTATCTGGTGAAGGCCGGCCATGTCGCGGCGCTCGACGCGCGGCTGCGCGGGCTGGAGCTGCCGGCCGGGCAGGGCCAGATCGGCTACGCCACCGGCATGGTGAAGGCGCGCTTTGTTGAGGTGAACCTGTTGTTCGGCCTCGACGTGCTGCTGCGCGGCGCGATCGCTGCCCTGGTGGGACTCGCCGGCATGCTGCTGTTCTGGGTGCCCGACGGCGGCCAGCTCGCGCGCTTCTTCCACGCCGTGCTTCGCATCAGCCTCGGCCTCGTCGATGAGGTGATCCTTGCCTACATCATCCGCCATGGCGAGGCCGCGCCGGGGGAGAGCGCCCGCGACGGGCTGGTGCTCTACGCCCAGAACGCGGGAATGCTGCTCAAGAACGGCATCTGGATCGCGCTGATGGAATATGCGCTGGCGATTCTCATCTTCCTCCTGCTGCTCAGCCCGGCGATCGGGCTGGCCTATGCGATGCCCGGCGGCCTCACCGGCTTCGGCGTGGCGTTCGCGGCCGTGCTCGCCTGGAGCCTCAAGCGCGCGCTGATCGAGCCGGTCTCCATCGCCTGCCTGCTTCAGGCCTATGACCGGGCTATCGCCGGACAGGTGCCGGACCCGCAATGGACGGCCCGGCTCGATGGCGCCTCCGCCGCGTTCCGCGAGATGGCAGGCCGGGGCGACGCCCGGCGCGGGGCTCCGTGGCAGAGTGGCGCGGCGACGGGATGATCGCCCACGCGGTTTCGGTCATACTGACAGGCAACGTCACCTTCCTGGAGCACCGATGAAGACGCTCTCCTTTTTCCGCCTCGTGCTGGCGGTCGGCCTGTGCCTCGGCGTCGGGGCGCTGGGATCGATGGTCACCACGCCGAAGATCCCGACCTGGTACGCGACGCTCGCCAAGCCGGACTGGACGCCGCCGGACTGGGTGTTTCCCCTCGCCTGGACCACGCTGTACGTCCTGATGGCCGTGGCGCTGTGGCGGCTGTGGCAGCTCCACGCGCCCTCGCCGCAGCGGCGGCAGGCATTGACGCTGTTCTTCCTCCAGCTCGCGCTTAACGCGCTGTGGTCGCCGGTTTTCTTCGGGCTGGAGGCGATCGGCGCTGCGCTGGTGGTGATCCTCGCGCTGTGGACGGCGATTCTCGCCACCATGCTGGCCTGCATGCGTATCGACCGCACGGCGGCGGCGCTGCTGTCGCCCTATCTGCTATGGGTCTCCTATGCGACGGCGCTGAATGCTGCCATTCTCGGGCTGAACTGAGCCGGCAGATCAATTGCGGTCGTGCCCGGCTGCCGCCGTTTTCTGAAGGTAGTGTTTTCCGATGGACATGCTCACCATCGCCAAGTTCGCCGTGCTGCCGCTCGCCATGGGCTCTGTGGCGGTCGTGCTGGTGCTCGGCCTCGCCAACATGGCACGGGGCGGCTCGCCGCTGCGCTCGCAGAAGCTGATGCAGTGGCGCGTGCTGCTGCAGGCCGTGGCGCTGTGCGTGGCGCTGCTGGTCATCGTGCTGATGCGCATGGCCTAAAGCACAGGGCTGGGCATCGGGGCCGCCATGGTCGTTCTCAACCGCATCTACACCCGCACCGGCGACGACGGCACTACCGCGCTGAGCACCGGCGCGCGCCGGATGAAGCACGATCTGCGCGTGAACGCCTATGGCACGGTCGACGAGACCAATGCCGCGATCGGCGTCGCCCGGCTGCATACCGGCGCGCTGGCGGCGATCGACGCCCCGCTGGCCCGTATCCAGAACGATTTGTTCGACCTCGGCGCCGACCTCGCCACGCCGGAGACCGGCGAGCCCCTCCCCTATGAGCCGCTGCGCATCGTTCCCGCGCAGGTCGAGCTGATCGAGCGCGACATCGACCGGCTCAATGCCGGGCTGAAGCCGCTGCGCTCCTTCGTGCTGCCCGCCGGCACGCCCGCTGCCGCGCATCTGCATGTCGCGCGCACCGTGTGCCGGCGCGCCGAGCGCCTCGTGGTGGAGCTGGCGGGGCAGCCCGGCGAGAGCGTCTCGCCCGACGCGGTGAAATATCTCAACCGGCTCTCCGACCTCTTGTTCGTCATGAGCCGGGCCGCCAATGCAGCGGGCGACGGCGACGTGCTGTGGGTGCCGGCCGCCGGTCGCGAAGGCTAGGGATCGGGGGCCGCCATGCTGCTGCCGATCAACGACGACAACCCGCTGGAAGGCATCACCCACGCCTATGTGACGTGGGGCCTGATCGCGCTGAACGTCCTCATCTTCGTGCTGGTGCAGCAGGGCTGGCGGCCGGAGATCGACATCGCCACCGCCTTCGGCTACGGCGCGATCCCGGCGGTCGTGACCCACGCCGCGGTGCTGCCGGCCGAATATGTGAAGCTGCCGCCGGAGTTGACGCTGGTCTCCTACATGTTCCTGCATGGCGGCTGGCTGCATCTCATCGGCAACATGGCCTTCCTCTGGGTGTTCGGCGACAATGTGGAGGACGCGCTCGGCCATGCCCGCTTCCTCGCCTTCTATCTTCTGTGCGGCATCGCCGGCGGGCTCGCCCATTCGCTGGCCATGCCGGAATCCGCCTCGCCGCTGGTGGGCGCCTCGGCCGGCATATCGGGCCTGGTCGGGGCCTATCTCATGCTGCACCCCAATGTGCGGATCTGGGTGCTGATGTTCCTGCGCGTGCCGCTGCGGATTCCCGCGATCTGGCCGCTCGGCGCCTGGATCGGGTTCCAGCTCTGGAATCTCGCCACCACCACCGATCCCGAAACCGCCTGGTGGGCACATATTGGCGGGCTCGTCACCGGCGCGGTGCTGGTGGTATTCATGCGCCGGCGCGGGGTTCCGCTTTGGGTGATGACCCGCAACGGCTCGCCGAGCGGCACGCCGCCGGTGTAGCCAGCAACACACCGCGCAGCGACGATGTCACCCGCCGGGAACGACCAACGGCCACGTTGACACGACTGGGGCCTGTCCATAGGTTCCCCGGCGTTTTCCGACGGTCGATGCTTCGCGCGGACTTCCCTTCTCGCTGGTGCGCACGCGGCGGCATCGCCAGGCTCAGACACTGCGACTGCCCACCCCGGCCTCGCCCGGAGGGCGGGGGATGTAACGATGAAGATCCTTGTGCCCGTGAAGCGGGTGGTCGACTACAACGTCAAGATTCGCGTCAAGGCGGACGGCTCGGGCGTCGAGCTCGCCAATATCAAGATGTCGATGAACCCGTTCGACGAGATCGCCGTTGAGGAAGCGCTGCGGCTCAAGGAAGCCGGCACCGCCACCGAGGTGATCGCCGTCTCGGTCGGCCCGGCCAAGACCGATGAGACCATTCGGACCGCCCTCGCCATGGGCGCCGATCGCGGCATCTGGGTGAAGACCGAGGACGCCGGCGTCGAGCCGCTCGCCGTCGCCAAGTTGCTCAAGAAGATCGTCGAGCAGGAAGGCCCCGCCCTCGTCATTCTCGGCAAGCAGGCGATCGACGACGACTGCAACCAGACCGGCCAGATGCTCGCCGCGCTGCTCTCCTGGCCGCAGGGCACCTTCGCCTCCAAGGTCGCGCCCGCTGACGGCTCGGTCGAGGTCACCCGTGAGATCGATGGCGGCCTGCAGACGGTCAGCCTCAATTTGCCGGCGATCGTCACCACCGACCTGCGCCTCAACGAGCCGCGCTATGCCAGCCTGCCGAACATCATGAAGGCGAAGAAGAAGCCGATCGCCGAGACCACCCCGGCCGAGCTCGGCGTCGACGTCGCGCCGCGGCTCGCCGTGCTCAACACCGCCGAGCCGGGCGGCCGCAGCGCCGGCATCAAGGTGGCCTCCGCCACCGAGCTGGTCGACAACCTCAAGAAGGCGGGAGTGCTCTGAACATGGCCACCTTGCTGCTTGCCGAGCATGACGATGCCGCGCTCAATCCCGTCACCGCCCGCGCGCTGACCGCTGCGGTCGCGCTCGGCGCCCCGGTGCATGTGCTGGTGGTCGGCGAGAATGCCGGCGCCGCCGCGCAGGCCGCTGCAAAGCTCGACGGCGTGGCCGAGGTGCTGCTCGCCGACGCCCCGCTCTATGCCCACCGCCTCGCCGAGCCGGTGGCGGCGCTCATCGTGTCGCTCGCCGGCGACTATGACGCGATTCTCGCGCCCTCCACCGCAGTCGGCAAGAACGTGCTGCCGCGCGTCGCGGCGCTGCTCGACGTGATGCAGGTCTCCGACATCATCAAGGTGGTGTCGCCCGACACATTCGAGCGGCCGATCTATGCCGGCAATGCCATCCAGACCGTGCGCTCGGGTGAAGCCAAGAAGGTCATCACCGTGCGCACCGCCTCCTTCGCGCCGGCCGGCGAGGGCGGTTCCGCCCCGGTCCGTGCCGTGGCCGAGGCCGCCGATCCCGCGCTGTCGCGCTTCAAGGGCGAGGAAATCGCCCAGAGCGACCGGCCGGAACTCGCCAGCGCCCGGCTCATCGTCTCCGGCGGGCGCGCGCTCGGCTCCTCCGAGAATTTCCACGCCGTGATCGAGCCGCTGGCCGATGCGCTCGGCGCGGCGGTCGGTGCCTCGCGCGCGGCGGTCGATGCCGGCTATGCCCCGAACGACTGGCAGGTCGGCCAGACCGGCAAGGTGGTGGCGCCCGACCTCTATGTCGCGGTCGGCATTTCCGGTGCCATCCAGCACCTCGCCGGCATGAAGGATTCCAAGGTCATCGTCGCCATCAACAAGGACGAGGAAGCCCCGATCTTCCAGGTCGCCGATTTCGGCCTGGTGGGCGACCTGTTCCAGATCGTGCCGGAACTGACGGCGGAAATAGCTAAGGCAAAAGCCTGAGGCCGCTCTATAGTGGTGGCATCAGCAGGGGGCAGGACCGCCGGACCATGAGTTTCGAGATCAAGAGCATCGGCATCATCGGTGCCGGCCAGATGGGCAACGGCATCGCGCATGTGTGCGCCCTCGCCGGCTATGACGTCGTTCTGAACGATCTCGAAGCCGACCGCATCAAGTCCGGCCTCGCCACCATCAATGGCAACATGGTGCGTCAGGTCGCCAAGGGCCTGTACAGCGACGAGGAACGCCAGGCGGCGCTGGCCCGCATCAGCGGTTCCGACCAGCCGAACGTCCTCAACGATGTCGATCTGGTGATCGAGGCAGCGGTGGAGAAGGAGGAGATCAAGCGCAAGATCTTCGCCTCGATCTGCCCCTATCTGAAGCCCGAGGCGATCCTCGCCACCAATACCTCCTCGATCTCGATCACGCGGCTGGCCGCGACCACCGACCGGCCGGAGCGCTTCATCGGCATCCACTTCATGAACCCGGTGCCGATCATGCAGCTCGTCGAGCTGGTGCGCGGCATCGCCACCGAGGACGAGACCTTCGAGCTCTCCAAGGGCTTCGTGACCCGGCTCGGCAAGACCTATGCGGTGGCCGAGGATTTCCCGGCCTTCATGGTCAACCGCATTTTACTGCCGATGATCAACGAGGCCATCTACACGCTCTATGAGGGCGTGGGCTCGGTCGACGCCATCGACACCGCGATGCGGCTGGGCGCCAATCACCCGATGGGCCCGCTCCAGCTCGCCGATTTCATCGGCCTCGACACCTGCCTGTCGATCATGCAGGTGCTGCATGAAGGGCTGGCGGATTCGAAGTACCGTCCCTGCCCGCTGCTGGTGAAATATGTCGAGGCCGGCTGGCTCGGCCGCAAGACCCAGCGCGGCTTCTACGACTATCGCGGCGAAAAGCCGGTGCCGACGCGGTAGGGGCGGGGCACGCCTTGATCGTCAAAAGGCCCGGCATCGTCCGGGCTTTTTCACGTCACGCATCTTAGGATCACGCGCGCCTGAACCTCGCGGCCATCATCCGCGCCGGCCGGCCGTCGATCGCGGCCAGCCCCAGCGCGATCAGGCCGAAGCCGGCGAATTCGCGCGGCTCCAGCGCCTCGCCGAGCACCAGCGCGCCCAGCAGGATGGCGCTGACCGGGACGAGGAACGTCACCAGCGAGATGTTGGTCGCCCCGTTCCGCGCGAGGATGCGGAAATACAGGATATAGGCGATGCCGGTGGAGAGCACGCCGAGGCCGAGAAACGCTCCGATGACGGGAGCGGAGGGCACCGGCAGCGTCCACGGCCGGTCCAGCGCCAGGATAAAGGGCAGCATGATCAGGCTCGACGCCGTGAGCTGCGCCATCGCCACCGCCACCGCGGGCAGCGCCCGGAAGCGCCGGCCATAGACCGCCGCGAAGCCGTAGGAAATCGTCGCCGCCAGCGCCGCGAGCTGCGCCGGCAGATTGTGACCACCGAGCTGGCCGAGCAGCGCCGGCCCCATCATCACCGCCACCCCGATGAAGCCGAGCACCACGCCGACCAGCTTGCCGGTGGTGAATTTCTCGTCGCGGGTGAAGCCCTGCGCCACCAGCACGGTGAACAGCGGCGTCGCGGCGTTGAGGATCGAGGACAGCCCGCTCGGCAGATGCTGCTGGCTCCAGGCGATGCTGGCGAAGGGAATGATGTTGGCGATGACCGCCATGAGAGCGAACTCGGCCGCCAGCCGCGGCGTGAGCTGGAACCCGATGCCCCGCGCCCGCGCGATGACGAACAGCGCCAGCGCACCGATCGCGACCCGGCCGAACGCCATGGTGAAGGGCGGGATTTCCGCCACCGCCACCTTGCCGAAAAAGAAGGACGCGCCCCAGATCAGCGAGAGCAGTCCCAGTGCGGCCCAGTCCATCGGCCCCATCGGCTGAAGCCCTGCGGGGATGGACCGGGCGTTGGCGGCGGACATGATAACGGCTCCTCACGCGGGAAGACGCCATCTACGGCCTCGCGCCTGCCGGTGCCACCCGATCCGGCCATGAAAAATCGGCATGGGATCGATCGATTGTGCTGATGCTTATCCCGCCACCGTGTAACCGGCCGGACGGATCAGGGCGCGGCGCCCTCCGGCGCCAGCGCCGCGCGGATCAGCTTGACCGCATCCGGGCTCGCCCATTCCGCCGGGCCGGCGATGTGGCCGATCTCGCAGCCATTGCCATCGATCAGCATGGTGGTCGGCAGGCCGAAGCCGCGCCCCACCGTGCGCAGCTCCTGGAAGGCGGCGGCCTTGGGATCGGTGTAGAGCGCGAGATGCTTGATGCCGGTCTCGGCCATGAATTTCCTGGGCTTTTCAGGATCGCGCGTGTCGATATTGATCGCCACCACGCTGAAATCCTTGCCGCCGAGCGTACCCTCCAGCTCGTCCAGCGCCGGCATCTCGGTGCGGCACGGCACGCACCAGGTCGCCCAGATATTGACGAGGCGCAGCCCCTTGCCATCGCCCTTGCCGCCGGTGTCGGCAAGGCGAAGCGGCTTGCCCTCGGGATCGAGGAAGGCAAGATCGGGAATGCGGGTCGGCGTCAGGGTTGGGGCGAAAGCCGCAAGTTCCCCGGTCGCCAGCGCCGAGATACGGCGCGCGGTCTCGCTGGCAGCCTTGCACTGGGCTGCGTCCGGCGCCGTCGCGACCGGCGCCGGTGCATCGGCCACATCGGACGCGCCGGCATCGGCGTTGCGCGGCGCCCCGTTGATCCCGTATACGCCTGCAAGCCCGGCGGCGGCGCCGAGGACGAGGGCGCCCGCCACTAGAAGGACGAGGCGCCCGCGCCTTGCCCGCCCTGCCCCGTCACGGGGTCCGGGGCGATCCTCGGGGTTGTCCTGGGATCGTTCGGTCATGGCCGTCCTCGCGGAGAATAGCTGAGCATGAGCAACAAGATGTGGGGCGGCCGGTTCGAGACCGGCCCGGATGCCATCATGGAGGAGATCAACGCCTCCATCGGCTTCGACCAGCGCCTGTACGCGCAGGACATCGCCGGTTCCAAGGCACATGCGGCAATGCTGGCGGCACAGGGCATCATCGACGCCTCTGATGCCGAAAAGATCGTCGCGGGTCTAGACACGATCCTGTCAGAAATCGAGGCCGGCGATTTCACCTTCCAGCGCGCGCTGGAAGACATCCATATGAACGTCGAATCGCGCCTCGCCGCCCTGCTCGGCCCCGCCGCCGGGCGCCTGCACACCGCGCGCTCGCGCAACGATCAGGTGGCGACCGATTTCCGGCTCTATGTCCGCGACACGCTCGACACGCTGGATCGCCAGCTTGCCGAGCTGCAGCGCGCGCTGGCCGAGAAGGCGCTGGAATATTCCGCCACGGTGATGCCCGGCTTCACCCATCTCCAGACCGCCCAGCCCGTGACCTTCGGCCACCATCTGCTGGCCTATGTCGAGATGATCGCGCGCGATCGCGGCCGCTTCGCCGATGCCCGCAAGCGGCTCAACGAATGCCCGCTCGGCGCCGCCGCGCTGGCCGGCACCTCGTTCCCGATCGACCGCTTCGCCACCGCCAGCACGCTCGGCTTCGACCGGCCGACCGCGAATTCGCTGGATTCGGTTTCGGATCGCGACTTCGTGCTGGAGGCGCTGTCCAGTGCCGCGATCTGCGCGATGCACCTCTCGCGCTTTGCCGAGGAGATCGTGATCTGGACCTCGCCGCTCACCGGCCTGCTCAAGCTCTCCGACCGCTTCACCACCGGCTCCTCGATCATGCCGCAGAAGCGCAACCCGGACGCCGCCGAGCTGGTGCGCGCCAAGATCGGCCGCATCGCCGGCGCCTTCACCGGGCTGCTCATGGTGATGAAGGGCCTCGCGCTCGCCTATGCCAAGGACATGCAGGAGGACAAGGAAGGCGCGTTCGACGCGTTCTCCTCGCTCTCGCTGATGATCGCGGCGACCTCCGGCATGGTGCGCGACATGGTGCCGGACCAGAAGAAGATGAAGGACGCCGCCGGCGCCGGCTATTCGACCGCAACCGACCTCGCCGACTGGCTGGTGCGCGTGCTCGGCCTGCCGTTCCGCGAGGCGCACCACGTCACCGGCCGCATCGTGGCGCTGGCGAGCGCGGATGGCCTGCCGCTGCACAAGGTGGCGCTGGCGCGCATGCAGGAGGTGGAGCCGCGCATTACCGACGAGGTGTTCGGCGTGCTCTCGGTGACGAAATCGGTGGCAAGCCGCGTCTCCTATGGCGGCACCGCGCCCAAGAACGTGCGCGCGCAGGCCAAGGGCTGGCTGAAGAAGCTGGCGAAGGGGTGAGGCTTCACATCCCGGCGTCATCCCGGCCGGAGCATAGCGACGAGCCGGGATGACGCCGAATAATCTGCACGCGGCCCCGGATCGGCCCATGGCCGTCCGGGACGACGCACGAGGAGCAGGCTACCCCCGCCCCAGCTTCTCGAAGCGCTTGATCACCCGCTCGCGTTTCAGGCGCGAGAGACGGTGCAGCCAGAAAATGCCGTCGAGCTGGTCGATCTCATGCTGGTGGCATACGGCCAGCAGACCGTCGGCCTCTTCCACCCGCGCCGCGCCGTCGAGGTCCTGATAGGCGATGCGCACCTTTGCCGGGCGCTCGACTTCCTCGGTGACGCCGGGCATGGAAACGCTGCCTTCCGGGTGGCGCGCCAGTTCAGCCGAGGCCCAGTCGACCACCGGGTTCACATAGACCCGCACCCCGCTCGCCTCGGAAAGCTCCAGCACCACCACGCGGACCATCTCGCCGATATGCGGGCCGGTGATGCCGATACCGGGCGCGGCGCGCATGGTGTCGAGCAGGTCGTCGGCGAGCGCCCGCAGGCCGGCGTCGAACGCCGTGACCGGCGCCGCTTTGAGGCGCAGCTTGGGATCGGGCCAGCGCAGGATCGGGCGCACGCTCATCGGAACGGGGGCTCGTCGAAGGAGCGCAGCTTGCGCGAATGGATGATCGCACCGGCGGCCTTGAGCTTTTCCAGCGCCGCGAGCCCGATCTTGAGATGCTCGCTCACCGCGCGCTCATAGAAGGCGTTGGCGGCGCCGGGCAGCTTGATCTCGCCATGCAGCGGCTTGTCGGAGACGCAGAGCAGCGTGCCGTAGGGCACGCGCAGCCGGTAGCCCTGCGCGGCGATGGTGCCGGATTCCATGTCGACCGCGATGGCGCGGGACAGGTTGATGCGGCGGCGCTCCTGGGTCCAGCGCAGTTCCCAGTTGCGGTCGTCCTGCGTCACCACCGTGCCGGTGCGCAGGCGCCGCTTGAGCCGGTCGCCTTCCTCCCCCGTCACCTCGCCCGCCGCCTGCTGCAGCGCGACCTGCACCTCGGCCAGCGCGGGGATCGGGATATCGGGCGGCACCAGCTCGTCGAGAATGCTGTCCTGCCGCAGATAGGCATGGGCCAGCACATAATCGCCGATGGTCTGGGTGAGCCGCAGGCCCCCGCAATGGCCGACCATCAGCCAGCAATGCGGGCGCAGCACCGCGAGGTGATCGGTGATGGTCTTGGCGTTGGAGGGGCCGACGCCGATATTGACCAGCGTCACCCCGGCACCGCCCGCGCGCACCAGATGATAGGCCGGCATCTGGTAGCGGTGCCACGGGGCGGTCATCACCCGCTCCACCGCGCCGGTGTCGAGACTGTCGCGGTCGATCCGCACGCCACCGGGCGCCACCAGCGCCTGTGCCGTACCCGCCGCTACCTCCTCCAGCCCGAGCCGGACGAACTGGTCGACATAGCGGTGGTAATTGGTCAGCAGGATCCAGGGCTGGAACGCCCGCCAGTCGGTGCCGGTATAGTGCACCAGTCGGCGCAGCGAGAAATCGGTGCGCACCGCATCGAACAGCGCGAGCGGACGCGGCTCACCCTCCACCAGATCAAACGTGCCGTCGGCGATCTCGTCGCCGACCAGCGACAGCAAAGGCGTCGGGAAATGCCGGGCGAGTTCGGTGGCCGTCACCGCGCCACGGCCCAGCTCGTCGCCGCCGTCGAGGGCATAGGGGTAGGGGATTTCCTGTTCGCTGATGCCGGTCTCGATCCGCGCGCCATAGTCCTCAACCAGCGGGGTGAGCTGGTCCAGCAGATAGGCGCGGAACGCGCCGGGCTGGGTCACCGTGGTCTGGTGCAGGCCGGGCACGGCGAATTTGGCATAGCCGCGCTGGGCGCCGAGCGGGCGGGCGCCGAGCGGCTCATAAATCACGCGCAGCAGCGGGTAGCGGTAGCGCGCGCGCTCGGCCGGTGTCGGGGCGCGGCCGGTGTCGAAGAAGCGCTGCAGATCGGCACGCAGCGCCTCGCGGGCCTCATGATAGAGCGCCTCCAGCCGGTCGATCGCCGCCGCCGGGGTCGCTGCCGTCTCGAACATCGTCGCATTCCTGGCTGTCATGCTCCGCTGCTAGCGCGGTTTGGCCGCCGCGTGAAGGGCGGGACACCAAGGGACGCGGCCGCGCCTCACGCCTTGCCGCGCCCGAGCAGGCGCAGCGCGTTCATCGTCACCAGCACCGTCGCGCCGGTATCGGCGAGGATCGCCGGCCACAGACCGGTGATGCCGAGCAGCGTGGTGACCAGGAACACCGCCTTGAGCCCGAGCGCGATGGCGATGTTCTGGTGGATATTGGCCATGGCGCGCCGCGACAGCGCCACCATGGCGCCGAGATCGGCGATGCGCCCGTGCAGGATCGCGGCATCCGCCGTCTCCAGCGCGACATCGGTGCCGCCGCCCATGGCGATGCCGACATTTGCGGCCGCGAGCGCGGGCGCGTCGTTGATGCCGTCGCCGACCTTGGCGACCTTCAGCCCTTGCGCCTGCAACTCGCCGACGATGCGCTGCTTGTCGGCCGGCATCAGCCCGGCGCGGACCTCGATGCCGAGATCGCGGCCGATGGCCTGGGCGGTGCGCGGATTGTCGCCGGTGAGCATGACCGTGCGCAGGCCGAGCGTGCTCAGCGCGCGCAGGCCGGCGGCGGCGTCCGCGCGCGGCTCGTCGCGCATGGCGATGACGCCGGCCGGCACGCCGTCGGCCAGCAGCACCGACACGCTCTTGCCCTCGCCAG
The DNA here is from genome assembly GCF_047501495.1 of Ancylobacter sp. G4_0304. Classification (NCBI taxonomy): domain Bacteria; kingdom Pseudomonadati; phylum Pseudomonadota; class Alphaproteobacteria; order Hyphomicrobiales; family Xanthobacteraceae; genus Ancylobacter; species Ancylobacter sp. G4_0304. The sequence goes on from NZ_JAZDRM010000010.1 coordinate 39,996, forward strand.
TGGCGGCATCGATCGCCGCCTGCTGGGCGGGCGAGAGCCCGGCGCGGGCCTGCACGGCTTTAGCCGAACCGAGGAACAAGGCGCGGCCCTCGACATTGCCGCTCACTCCCTCGCCGCCCGCCGCGCCGGCCTGCTGCACCGCCGGCAAAGCGAGGCCGCGCGCGCCGGCCTCAGACAGGATGGCGGCGGCCAGCGGATGGGTCGAGCCGGTCTCCAGCGCACCGGCGAGCCGCAGCACGCCGTCCGCGTCGAAGCCGTCAAAGGCGACGACGTCGGTCACCTTCGGCTTGCCCTCGGTCAGGGTGCCGGTCTTGTCGAGGGCGACGACGTTGACGGAGCACAGATTCTCCAGCACCGCCCCGCCCTTGATCAGCAGGCCGCGCTTTGCCCCCGCCGCCAGTGCCGCCGCGATCGCCGCCGGGGTGGAGATGACCAGCGCGCAGGGGCAGCCGATGAGCAGGATCGCAAGGCCCTTGTAGATCCATTCGTCCCATGCCGCGCCGAAGGCGAGCGGAGGGATGAGCGCGACCAGCGCCGCCAGCACCACCACGAACGGCGTGTACCAGCGGGAGAAGCGGTCGATGAAGCGTTCGGTCGGCGCCTTGCTTTCCTGCGCCTCCTCCACGAGGCGCACCACCCGGGCGATGGTGTTGTCGGAGGGCGCGGTGGTGGAGCGGATGGTCAGTGCCGCCTCGCCGTTCACCGTGCCGGCGAAGACGGTATCGCCCGCCTGCTTGGCGACGGGCACGCTCTCGCCGGTGACCGGGGCCTCGTTCACCGAGCCGGCGCCCTCCAGCACCTCGCCATCGGCGGGAATGCGCTCGCCGGGGCGCACCAGCAGCGTCGAGCCGACGGCAAGGCTCTCGGCCGGAACCTCACGGGTCTGGCCGTTCTCGATCAGCCGCGCGGTCTTCGGCACCAAAGAGGTCAAGGCGCGGATCGAGGAACGCGCCCGCCCGGCGGCGACGCCTTCCAGCAATTCGCCGACGAGAAAGAGGAACACCACCATCGCCGCCTCCTCCCCCGCGCCGATGAACACGGCGCCGATGGCGGCGATGGTCATCAGCATCTCGATGGAGAACGGCGTGCCATTGAGTGCGGCCATGATGGCGCGGCGGGCGATCGGGACCAGCCCGACCAGCATCGCGGCGGTGAACACCCACAAATCGAGGCCGGGGAACAGGTGGCCGACGCCATAGGCCACCACCAGCGCGGCGCCGCAACCGATGGTCAGCCAGCCCTTGGCAGTGCGCCACCAGCCGCCGTCCATCGGCTCCATATGGGCGTGGTCATGGCCCTGCGTCGCCGCCGGCGGCGCGGCGGGGGCGGGAACGCGCGCATGGGCATGATCGTGGGCGTCGCCGTGAGCGTGATCATGGTCGTGGTGCTGGTCGCCGTGATCGTGATCGCAGCACGGGCCGTGCTCATGGTGATGGTCGTTCGCGGGCGCCGCCGGAGCGGGGGCGGGCGCGCCGCTCAAAGCGAAGATGCCGTAGCCAAGACTGGAGACCCGCTTTTCCACCAGAGCGAGGTCCGCACCTTCGTGCTCCACGGTCATGGTGCCGGCGGTCACCGAGACCGCGACCTCCTCCACACCCGATACGCGCCGCACCGCCGTGTCGATCTTGGCGGCGCAGGATGCGCAGTCCATGCCCTCGATGCGGTAGCGGCTCTTCAGCGTCGACATGGCGGACCTCTCGCTCAGTTTCGCCCTCTTGCGCGATTTCGGGGCGGAGCCTACTTCCTCTAGCGACTAGAGGAGCAAGAGCGAAAATGCCGGACGCGCAATTCACCATCGGCGACGCCGCCAAGGCGAGCGGCGTGAAGGTGCCGACCATCCGCTATTACGAGGAGATCGGCCTGCTGCCGCCTCCGCCGCGCACCGAGGGCGGGCGGCGCTCCTATGGCCGGGCCGATCTCGACCGGCTCAGTTTCATCCGCCATGCCCGCGAGCTCGGCTTCGAGGTCGACTCGATCCGCACCCTGCTGGCATTGCAGGAAACGCCGGACCAGTCCTGCGCCGCCGCCGACGCCATCGCCCGCGAGCGGCTGGTCGAGGTGGAGCGGCGTATCGCCAGCCTCACCGCGCTGCGCGCCGAGCTGGAGCGCATGGTGGAAGGCTGCTCGCATGGCCATGTCTGCGACTGCCGGGTGATCGAAATCCTCGCCGACCACGGCAAGTGCGCGCATCACGGCACGGCGTGACGCGCCATCGGCATCGCCGTCAGCCTTCCCGCCACACCGGCCAGGTGTCCGACAGCTTGTACCCCTCCGGCCAGGGATCGGCGGGGTCGAGCAGGAGCTGGCGGGTGTCGGTGATCCAGGCGCGGCCCTCGATCGAGGGAATAATAGCCGGCTTATCACTGAGCCGGGTCTCACCCTCGATCCGGCAATGGAACTGCGAGCCGATGATCGAGCGGCCGATATAGGCATCGCCGGTCTTCAGCACGCCGCGCGCATGAAGCACCGCCATGCGCGCGGAACAGCCGGTTCCCGTCGGCGAGCGGTCGATCTTGCCGGGGCGGATCGCCACCGCATTGGCACCGACCGCCACGCCGTCCTCGAAGGTGAGCGGCGCGGCGAACTGGCAGAACGAGATGTGGTCCCAGTCGGCATTGACCGGGTGGCGGAAGCCGAGCTGCTGGTTGGCCGCCTTCACGATCCGCATGCCGGTCTCGGCGAGGTCCCTCGCCTCGTCGGGACGAATCGAGAAGCCGAGCGCCTGCGCGTCGACGATGACGAAACTGTCGCCGCCATAGGCGATGTCGACGGTCAGCGTGCCGAGCCCCTCCACCTCCAGCGCCGCGTCCAGCCGGTCGACGAAGGAGGCGTGGTTCACCACGCGGATGCACTCGGCCTTGCCGTCGCGGCACTGCGCCACGACCTCCACCAGCCCGCCCGGTGCCTCCAGCGTCAGCCGGGTTTCCGGCTCGGTCATCGGCACGAGGCCGCTGTCGAGCAGCACGGTGGCGACGCAGATCGAGTTGGAGCCGGACATGGGCGGGGTGTCCTCCGGCTCCATGATGATGAAGGCGGCGTCCGCGCGCGGGTCCTTAGGCGGCACCAGCAGGTTCACATGGCGGAACACGCCGCCCCGCGGCTCCTGAAGCACGAAATCGCGCAGCCGCCGGTCGCGGGCGATGAAGCGCGACTGCGCCCACAAGGTCTCGCCGGGCGGAGGCGCGACGCCGCCGACGATGACATCGCCGACCTCGCCCTCGGCATGGCAGCCGACGATGTGGATGAGTTTCGTGGAGCGCATGGAAACCTCGCTCGTGGGCGCCGTGGCGCTCATCATCCCGTCATTAATGAGCCGGCTATCGATCGCCGCCGACGTCCGTCCTCACACGACGACGAAGCCATGCGCGAACGGATCACGGTCATCGATGAAGATGGTGTTGTAGCCGGTCATGCGCGCCCAGCCGCCGATGGAAGGGATGATGGCGTCGCGATCCCCCACCTTCGCGGCCGCCTCGACCCGGCCCTTGAACAGCGAGCCGATGATGCTCTCATGGATGAAGTCGTCGCCGACCTTGAGCTTGCCCAAGGCCGCGAGCTGCGCCATGCGCGAGGAGGTTCCGGTGCCGCAGGGCGAGCGGTCGATCGCCTTGTCGCCATAGAACACCGCGTTGCGGGCATGGGCCTCCGGATGCTTCGGCGCGCCGGTCCAGAGGATGTGCGAGAGGCCGCGGATGTCCGGCTTTTCTGGGTGGATGAACTCGTATTTCTCGTTCAGCGCCCGGCGCAGCGCGCCGCTCATGCCGATCAGCTCGCCGGCGGTGAAATCCGCCATGTCGGCGAAGGCGGGCTGCGGCTCGACGATGGCGTAGAAATTCCCGCCATAAGCGACGTCCACCGTGACCTCGCCGAGGCCGGGACATTCGGCGGTCAGGCCCTGCGCATAGAGGAAGCCGGGCACATTGGTGATGCGCACCTCCTCCACATATTGCCCCTCCTGCCGGTATTCCGCCTTCACCACGCCGGCCGGCGTGTCGAGCATCAACACGCCCGGCGTCTTCGGCGTGACGAGGCCGTGCTCGATCGCCATGGTCACCGTGCCGATGGTGCCGTGGCCGCACATGGGCAGGCAGCCCGAGGTCTCGATGAACAGAATGGCGACGTCGCAATCGGGCCGGGTCGGCGGGTAGAGGATCGAGCCGGACATCATGTCGTGGCCGCGCGGCTCGAACATGAGGCCGGTGCGGATCCAGTCGAACTCTTTCAGGAAATGCGCGCGCTTCTCGATCATGTCGGCGCCCTGGAGCACCGGGCCGCCGCCGGCCACCAGCCGCACGGGGTTGCCGCAGGTGTGGCCGTCTATGCAGAAGAAGCTGTGTCGCGCCATGGTGAGTGCTCGTATGGGGCTAGAAGCGGTTGGCCCGCAGCGGGGAGAGGTCGAAAGGCGGCGTGCGCCCGGCGATGATATCGGCGATCAGCCGCCCCGTCCCGGCGCTCTGGGTGAGACCGAGATGGCCGTGGCCGAACGCATAGAGAACCCGGCTCGACGCGCGCGACGGACCGATGACCGGGAGCGAATCCGGCAGCGAGGGCCGGAAGCCCATCCATTGCCGCCCGCCCTCGGTCTTCAGCCCCGGCAGGAACGCGGCCGCCTTGGTCAGCATGGCGGCGGAGCGCTTGTAGTTCGGCGCGAGCTTCAGCCCCCCCAGCTCCACCGCGCCGCCGACGCGGATGCCGGTGGAGAGCGGCGTCACCACGAAGCCGTGGCCGCCGAAGGTGAGCTGGCGCTTGAGGTCGAAGGCGCCGGGCGGCAGGGTGGTGTTGTAGCCGCGCTCGGTCTCCAGCGGGACGGTATCGCCCAGCTGCTGCGCCAGCGGGCGCGACCAGGCGCCGGCCGCGATCACCGCGCGCGCAGCAACGACGCTGGTGCCTCCGGAAAGATGCAGCCGCACCGACGAGCCCGAGGGCTCGATGCGCACCACCTCGCCGGGCTCGATGGCGGCGCCGCGCGCCATCACCTGATCGAACAGCGCGAGGGCGAAATGATAGGGGTCGTCGACCGTCTTCCAGTGCGGGGTGAAGGTGCCGGCAACGAAGCGCGGCGACAGGCCGGGCTGCAGCTCGGCGAGCCGCACGCCGCGCACATGCTGGAACGGAATGCCCTCGGCCGCGCGCATCTCCCAGCCGGGCTGGGCGGCGGCGAGCTCGGCCTCGCTCTCATAGAGCTGGAGATTGCCGTCGGTGCGCACCTGCGCCGACAGGCTGGCATCGCGCACCATCACTTCCATGGCCTGCGAGGCGACGCGCATCAGCGCGCTCTGGACGGCGATGGACTGGCGGAAACGATCCACCTGGCCGGCGCGCCAGAACCGGACCAGCCACGGCAGGATGCGCGGCAGGTAGCTCGGCGGAATCGCCAGCGGGCCGAGCGGATCGATGAGCCATTTCGGCGCCTGCCGCAGGATGCCGGGCGAGGCCAGCGGCAGGATGTCGGAAAAGGCGAAGGCGCCGGCATTGCCGAAGCTCGCGCCTTCCGCGACGCCGCCACGCTCGATCAGCCGCACCCGCCGCCCCTCATTCTGCAGATGATGGGCAACCGCGAGGCCGACAATGCCGGCCCCGACAATGGCGACGTCCTCGTTCATGCGGCCTGTCTCCTTCGCCCAGCATCCCGCGAGACGCAGGATTCGGGCGATTGACCCGATTCGAGCTCCTAGGGGAAGAGGGAGATACCGTCAGGCGGCCTTGGCGAGCTGCGGGCGGGTCGCCAGCGCCTCGCGAACGATCTTCTCCACCTTTGCGCGCTGCTCGCCTTCCAGCGGCAGGCGGGGGGCGCGCACGCGCTCATTGGTGCCGATCACCATGGCTTCGACCAGCTTGAGGTTCTGCACCAGATAGGTGGAGACATCGAGGTCGAGCAGCGGGCGGAACCAGCGATAGATCGCCAGCGCCTCGTCATAGCGCTTGGCCTGCATCAGCCGGTAGATCGCGACCGTTTCCTCCGGGAAGGCGATGACCAGACCGGCGACCCAGCCCACCGCGCCGAGCGCCAGCGCCTCGAAGGCGAGATTGTCGACGCCGGTGAACACGTCGAAGCGGTCGCCGAAATGGTTCTGGATCTCCACCGTGCGGCGGATGTCGTCGGAGGATTCCTTTACTGCGACGAAGCGCTCGTCACGGGCGAGCTGCTCCATGATCTCCAGCGTCACGTCGACCCGGTAGGCGATTCGGTTGGAATAGATCATCACCGGCAGATCGGCGCTGGCGGCGACAGTGGAGAGCGTCGCCACCGTCTCCTTCGGATTGGTGTGGTAGACAAGGCTCGGCACCACCATCAGCCCCGAGGCGCCGGCCTTGGCGGCACGGCCGGCGAGGCTGGCGCAGTCGCGGGTGGAGGCATCGGCGATGGTCATCAGCACCGGCCGGCCGCCAGCCACGCCCTGCGCGACATGCAGCACGTCGAGCCGCTCGTCATGGGACAGCATCGGCCCCTCGCCGAGCGAGCCGTTGACGATCAGCCCGTCGACGCCGGCCGCGATCTGCTTGGCGAAGCAGCGCTCCATTTCCTTGAAATCGAGCCGGCCATCCTCGGTGAACTTGGCGGTGACGGCGGGAAGGACACCAGACCACATGGCTTGAGCTCCTGTCGGGTTGATCGGCCGGCCTGCGTCATGGATCAGGACAGGGCGTGCCGTGTTGACGGGGAGCATCTGTTTTTTGGATCCAATTTGCAATATACTTTTTTCAATCCGTTGCGGATTCTGTCGCGAGCGGGCAAGAATCCTCGGGCGCCGCGTCCTGTTGCAGGGCAGGCCGGGCGGGAAGGGGCACGCATGAAGCTCAAGGCAACCGATATCGGCCAGATGGCCTCGGCCTCCGAGGTGATCTTCGAGGCGCTGCGCGAGGCCATCGCCCAGGGCGACGTGAAGGAGGGCGAGGCGCTGCGCCAGGACCACATCGCCCGCATGTTCAACGTCAGCCGCATACCTGTGCGGGAAGCGCTCACACGTCTTGAAGAACAGGGGCTGGTCTCGACCCAGCGCTATCGCGGCGCCGTGGTCGCCAGCCTTTCCATCGACGAAATCCGCGAGCTGTTCGAATTCCGCGCGCTGCTGGAGCCGGAAATCCTGCGCTATTCGGTGGCCCGCATGACCGATGAGGCGCTGGCCAAGGCGAGGCGCTTCGCCCATGCCTTCGCCACCGAAGCCGACGGCGCGCGCTGGGGCGAACTCAACCGCAGCTTCCACTACGCGCTCTATGAAGAGGCCGGGCGGCCCTATTATCTCCAGACCATCTCCACCGCGCTCGACCGCGTGGACCGCTACCTGCGCGCCCAGCTGGTGCTGACCTCGGGCATGGAGCGGGCGCGGCGCGAGCATGAGGGCATTCTCGACGCCTGTATCGCGCGCAACGCCACGCTGGCGGCGAAGCTCACCCGCGACCATATTCTGGGCGCCTGCGATTCGCTGCTCGACTTCCTCGACCGGCAACGCGCGGGCGAGACCGGGAACGCTGCGCGATGAACGACACCCTCTCCCTGGCGGCCGCCGCTCCCCTGCCCGGCGAATCGCGCGTGGTCGGCGAAGCGGACGGCGTGCCGATCCACGACATCGCGCTGGCGAGCGCGTCCGGCGCGCGGGCACGGGTGCTGAGCTTCGGCGCGGTGCTGCGCGACCTCGAAGTGCCGGATGCCGCGGGCACGCTGCGCCGGGTCGTGCTCGGCTATGACGACCTCGATTCCTACCTCGCCAACCTGTCCTCGGTCGGCGCCACCTGCGGGCGTGTGGCCAACCGGATTCGCGACGGGCGTTTCACGCTGGATGGGCACGACTACCAGCTCGGGCTTAACGAGCGCGGCGTCACCCATCTGCACGGCGGCTGGCGCGGCTTCTCGCGCCGGGCCTGGGAGCTCGGCGCCCTCGACGCGTCGAGCGTCACCCTCACCTATCGCTCCGGCGACGGCGAGGAAGGCTATCCCGGCACGCTGGCCGTGCGCTGCACCTATGCGCTGCTCGATCCCGGCACGCTGCGCGTGACGCTGGAGGCGACCACCGACGCGCCGACGCCGGTCAATCTCGCCCATCATTCCTACTTCACGCTTGATCCCGGCACTTCGGTGCGCGAGCTGGAGGTGGAAATCGCCGCCGCGAACCACACACCGGTCGACGCGCTGAAGATTCCGACCGGCGAGATCGCCCCGGTGGCGGGCACCGCTTACGACTTCCGCCGCCCGCGCCGGCTCGACGCCGACCCGGCCGATTACGACATGAACTTCGTGCTGGACGGCGCGGGGGGCGCCGAGCCGCGGTTTGCTGCCCGCGCACGCAGCACAGCCTCCGGGCTCGCCCTGGAGGTTTGGACCACCGAGCCGGGGCTCCAGATGTATGATGGGCAATATCTGGTCCCGACCGAACACGGCATTGGGGGGCTCACCCACGGCCCGCATGCCGGCATCTGCTTCGAGGCGCAGAACTTTCCCGATGCGGTGAACCAGCCGGGCTTCCCATCGCCCTGGCTGCGGCCGGGCGAGACCTACCGGCAGGTGACCGAGTATCGGTTCGGATAGGACGGCGGCTCAGGTTCCGCCGGCGTCCGCGCTCACGAAAAGCCCGCGCGCGGCGCGCACGGCCTCCACGATAAAGGTCTCGACCTCGCGGATGCGCCGCAGATCGTGAATATCGGCGTGGGTCACCAGCCAGTAGGCGCGGCGGAAGCTCAGTTCCGGCAGCAGCCGCACCAGCTCGTCATGCCCCCGCGCCGCATAGTCGTGCAGGATGCCGACGCCGGCCCCCGCGCGCACCGCCTCCATCTGCCCGACCACGCTGGCGCATTCCAGCCGGCGTGCCTCGACCTCGCGGAACGCCTCGAAATAATCCAGCGCCGGCGAATAGACGAGATCGGAGACATAGGTCACCAGCAGGCGGTCCCGCAGCGCGGCGACGCTGTCGACCGGGCCGGTGCGCGCCAGATAATCGCGGCTCGCATAGACCCCGAGGCTGTAGTCGGTGAGCTTTCGCGCGATCAGCCGGCCCTCGGAGGGGCGCTGCAAGGTCACCGCGATATCGACCTCGCGCTTGGGCAGCGAGAAGCTGCGCGGCAGCGGGGCGAGCTGGATGGTGAGGCCGCCATGCGCCTCCGCCAGCGCGCCGAGGCGGGGCGCGAGGAAATAGCTGCCGAACCCGTCCGGCGCGCCGACCCGCACCGTGCCGGCCAGCGCCAGATCGACATTGCCGAGCGCGGACTGCGCCTGCAGCATCTCGGTCTCCACCCTCTCGGCATGGACCAGCAGCCGCTCGCCGGCCGGGGTGAGCACGCTCCCCGTTGTGCGCCGCTCGATCAGCCGGGTCGCGAGCCCGTCCTCCAGCGCGGCGAGCCGGCGGCCGACGGTGGCATGGTCCAGCCCGAGCTGGCGCGCCGCCGCCAGCATCTGCCCGGCCCGCGCCACGGCGAGGAAGATGCGCAGATGATCCCAATCCATCGGCAGCCGATACCAGTTGCTGCATTCGCGCACAACGGATGGGTGAAACTGGCCGTTGAAGTGGGAAGTTTCACAACGCACAACAGCGTCGGACAATCACGCCTTCGGACAAGCGGGAGCAGCGCATGGCGGTCATCGGGCATTATATCGACGGCAAGATCGTTACCACCGCCGGGCGCTCGGCGCCGGTGTTCGATCCTTCCACCGGCGCGCAGTCCGGCGAGGTGCTGCTGGCCACCGAAGCGACGGTGGACGAGGCGGTGGCTGCCGCGGCGAAGGCGTTCCCCGCCTGGGCCGACACGCCGACGCTCACCCGCGCCCGCATCATGTTCAAGTTCAAGAGCCTGCTGGAGCGCGACATCGAAGCGCTGGCGACCGCCATCACCAAGGAACACGGCAAGACCTTCGAGGATGCCAAGGGCGAGGTGATGCGCGGCATCGAGGTGGTGGAGTTCGCCTGCGGCATTCCCCATCTGCTGCGCGGCGATTTCACCGAGCAGGTGGCGCGCGGCGTCGATGTGTTCTCCGCCCGCCACCCGCTCGGCGTGGTCGCCGGCATCACGCCGTTCAACTTCCCGGTCATGGTGCCGATGTGGATGTTCCCGGTGGCGCTGGCCTGCGGCAATGCCTTCGTGCTCAAGCCCTCCGAGAAGGACCCGACCCCTTCGCTGATGCTCGCCGAGCTGCTGGCCGAGGCCGGCCTGCCCGCGGGCGTGTTCAACGTGGTGCAGGGCGACAAGGTGGCGGTCGACGCGCTGCTCACGCATAAGGACGTCGCGGCGGTGAGCTTCGTCGGCTCCACGGCCATCGGCGAATATGTCTACAAGACCGCTTGCGCGCACGGAAAGCGCGCCCAGGCGCTGTGCGGCGCCAAGAACCACCTCGTGGTGATGCCGGACGCCGATCTCGACAAGACCGTCGATGCGCTGATGGGCGCGGGCTACGGCTCGGCCGGCGAGCGCTGCATGGCGGTGTCGGTCGCGGTCGCGGTGGGCGGCGTCGGCGATGCGCTGATGGAGAAGCTCGTCCCCAAGGTCCGCTCGCTCAAGGTCGGCCCCGGGCTCGACAAGGACAGCGAGATGGGCCCGCTGGTGACCAAGGAACACCTTGCCAAGGTCTCGGCCTATGTCGATGACGGCGTGGCGGCGGGCGCCGAGCTGGTCGTCGACGGGCGCGGCCTCAAGCTGCAGGGCTACGAGAACGGCTATTTCCTCGGCGGCTGCCTGTTCGACAACGTCACCCCGGACATGAAGATCTACAAGGAAGAGATCTTCGGCCCGGTGCTCTCGGTGGTGCGCGTCGACCGCTATGACGACGCGCTCAAGCTGGTCAACGACCATGAATACGGCAATGGCGCCGCCATCTTCACCCGCGACGGCGACGCCGCCCGCGCCTTCGACCGCGACGCCAAGGCCGGCATGATCGGCATCAATGTGCCGATCCCGGTGCCGGTGGCGTTCCATTCCTTCGGCGGCTGGAAGCGCTCGGTGTTCGGCGACCGCAACGTCTACGGCATGGAGGGCGTGGGCTTCTACACCAAGATGAAGACCACCACCGCCCGCTGGCCGACCGGCATCCGCGAGGGCGCCCAGTTCGTGATGCCAACCACGGGGTGACATCCTGCTGGGCTTAAAGCGTCATCCCGGACGGCCGAGGCGGTCGCGCCGGGATGACGACGTTCGGCATCTCAGCATCATGCCAAGGCGCCGGCCGGCCTCGACGCCCGCCGGCGCCGCGCTCAGCGCTTCATCTCCGGGCACAGATAGGGTGCGGTGGTGGCGACATAGCGCTGCTCCAGCGTGTCCCGCCCGGCCTTCACCTTCAGCACCAGCCGGTCCTTTGCCGGCATGGTAACGGTCGCGGTCAGCCGGGCGCCGTCCTCGTCCCAAGCGAGGCTGTCCGGCCCGGTGCGCTGCCATTGCGCAGCGTGTAGGTCTCCCAGCACGAATCCATGACCAGCGTGCCGTCGGCAAGAAAGATGCGCATGACGCCCGGCAGGCCGTTGCCCGGCTTCTGCTCGACCCAGACCCGCCCGACCAGCGCCTGCGTCGCCTCGGTTTTCGCCTCGGCCGGCACCGCGAGCGCGGCACTGAGGACAAGCGGCAGGGCGAGGGTGGCAGAACGGGCGGAAAAGCTCATGGCGTGTCTCCTGCGGCGGGAACGGTCGCTATCGCACCCGAACATGGCTTTTCCGCTGCCACTTTCTGGCAGCCTGTCTGCTAGTCTCGGGCCATGTCGCGCTCCGAACGCCTTTTCGACCTGTTGCAGATCCTGCGCCGCCATCGCCGGCCGGTGAGCGGGCGGGTGCTCGCGGCCGAAATCGGGGTGAGGTTGCGCACGCTCTACCGCGACATTGCCAGCCTGCAGGCGCAGGGCGCGACCATCGAGGGCGAGGCCGGCATCGGCTATGTGCTGCGCCCCGGCTTCCTGCTGCCGCCGCTGATGTTCACGCCGGAGGAGATCGAGGCGCTGGTGCTGGGCTCGCGCTGGGTCGCCGGGCGCGGCGACGGACCGCTGGCGGACGCCGCCCGCTCGGCGCTGGCGCGCATCGGCGCGGTGCTGCCGGCAGACCTGCGCGAAGAGATGGAGGCGAATTCGCTGTTCATCGTCCCTGGCCCCGACATCGCGGCCGACACCATCGACGCCGCGCTGCTGCGCAAGGCGATCCGCACCGAGCACAAGCTCGCCCTCGCCTATAGCGACGCCGCCGGGACGCCGAGCGCGCGCGTGGTCTGGCCATTCGCCCTCGCCTTCTTCGATCAGGTCCGGCTGCTGATCGGCTGGTGCGAATTGCGCGGCGCGTTCCGCAGCTTCCGCACCGACCGCATCGCCCGCGCCGAGATGCTGGCGGCGCGCTACCCGACGCGCCGGCCCGAACTGATCCGGCAATGGAAGGCGGTGAAGTACCAGATGCCCCATCACGGGGAGGAGTGAGACACCATCGCTGCTGACGGTTTCTGGCAGCAGGGCGCGCTATGTTCCCTCGCTTCAAGGGGACATCATCATGCAGCACGCCAGCAAGATTCTGCTTTACGTGAACGATACCCGTGCCAGCGCCCGGTTCTACGGCAATGTGCTGGAGCGCGAGCCGACCGAAGCCGGCCCCGATTTCGCGTCCTTTCCGCTCGCGCCTGGCCTTCAGCTCGGCCTGTGGCGGCGCGACGGGGTGAAGCCGACGCCGCATCTGCGCGCCGGCGGCAACGAGATCGGCTTCGCGGTCGAGGACCGGGCGGCGGTCGATGCCGCCTATGAGCGCTGGGCCGCCAAGGGCGTGCCGATCGCCCTGCCGCCGACCGACCTCGATTTCGGCCGTTCCTTCGTCGCGCTCGATCCCGACGGCCACCGGCTGCGGGTCTATGCGGCGAATGGGGCGTGAGTCGGCCTTTTCCCTCTCGCCGCGCGGGGAGAGGCAGCTACCGATGCTTTCGCATCACTCCTGCCCGCGCCCGAAATTCGGCGCTGCGGTCTCCTGGCCGATCTCGATGATCGAGCGGCGGATGGCGCGGGTGCGGGTGAACAGGTCGAACAGCGTGTCGCCCTCGTTCCAGCGGATCGCCCGCTGCAAGGCGATCAGGTCCTCGGTGAAACGGCCGAGCACCTCGATCACCGCCTCGCGGTTGTTGAGGAAGACGTCGCGCCACATGGTCGGGTCGGAGGCCGCGATGCGGGTGAAATCGCGGAAGCCGCCGGCCGAGTATTTGATCACCTCGGACTGGGTGACCTGTTCGAGGTCTGCCGCCGTGCCGACGATGTTGTAGGCGATCAGATGCGGCACATGGGAGGTGATGGCGAGCACCAGGTCGTGATGCTCCGCGCCCATGGTCTCGACATTGGCGCCCATGGCCTGCCAGAACGCCGCCACCGCCGCCACCGCGCCCTCATCCGCGCCGTCCGGCGGGGTGACGATACTCCAGCGGTTCTTGAACAGCGTGGCGAAGCCGGCATCGGGGCCGGAATATTCGGTGCCCGCCACCGGATGCGCCGGCACGATGTGCACGCTTTCCGGCAGATGGGCGGAGAGTGCCTTCAGCACCGCGCCCTTGACCGAGCCTACATCGGAGACGATCGCGCCCGGTTTCAGATGCGGGGCGATCGCCTGCGCGGCCGCGCCCATGGCGCCGACCGGCACGCAGAGGATAATGAGATCGGCCCCCGCCACCGCCTCGGCGGGAGTGGCGGCCACCTCGTCGGCGATCCTCAACTCGGCGACGCGGGCGCGCACGCTCTCGCTGGCATCATAGGCGACCGCGGTCCCGGCCAGCGCGCGGGTCTGCACTGCGCGCAGGATCGAGGAGCCGATCAGCCCGATGCCGATGACGACCAGCCGGCCGACCAGCGGGCGCGGCAGCGGCGGATCAAGCACCATGGCGGCCACCCAGGAAGTCACGCAGTGCCGCGACCAGCGCGTGATTGGCCTCTTCCGTCCCGATGGTCAGGCGCAGCGCGGTCGGGATGCCATAGGAATCCACCCGGCGCAGGATCAGCCCGCGCTGCATCAGGAAGGCGTCGGCCTCCTTCGAGGTCTTGCCCGGCTCCAGCGGGAAATGCACCAGCAGGAAATTGGCGACGCTCGGCGTCACCTTGAGGCCCAGCGCGGTCAGTTCGGTGGTGAGCCACGCACCCCAGCGCTCATTGTGGGCCACCGCCGCCTCGACATGAGCGGCGTCCTCGATCGCGGCGGTCGCGGCGGCGATGCCGGCGGCGGACACGTTGAAGGCGCCGCGCACGCGGTTCACCGCGTCGATCACCTCCGCCGGGCCGTACATCCAGCCGACGCGCAGCGCGGCGAGCCCATGGATCTTCGAGAAGGTGCGCAGCATGACGACGTTCTGGCAGGTCGCCACCAGCTCGATGCCGGCCTCGTAATCGTTGCGGCGGACATATTCGGCATAGGCCGCGTCCAGCGCCAGCAGCACGTTGGGCGGCAGGCCCTGCTGCAGCCGCTTGATCTCGTCGAACGGCAGATAGGTGCCGGTGGGGTTGTTCGGATTGGCGAGGAACACCACGCGCGTCGCCGGCGTCACCGCCGCCAGCAGGGCGTCGACGTCGCTGTGATAGTCGCGCTCGGGGGCGATGACCGGGGTCGCGCCCGCCGCCAGCGTGGCGATGCGGTAGACCAGGAAGCCGTATTGCGAATACAGCACCTCGTCGCCAGGACCGGCGAAGGCCAGAGCCAGCAGCGTGATCAGTTCGTCCGAACCGGTGCCGCAGACGAGGCGCGCCGGATCGAGGCCATAGGCCCTGCCGATCGCCTCGCGCAGCTTGGTCGCGCTGCCGTCGGGATAGAATTCCAGTGCATCGGCACCGTGGAAGGCCGCGACCGCCTTCGGGCTCGGGCCGAGCGGGTTCTCATTGGCCGAGAGCTTGTAGACCTTGGCCGCGCCGCCGGCATGCGCCTTGCCCGGCACATAAGCCTCGATCGCCAGCACGCCCGGACGCGGGACGGGACGGGACGGGACGGATGCGGCGGAGGACATGGCGGAGGACATCAAACGGCTCCAGATGGGAGAAGGGCAGGCGCGGCGGGGGTCAACCCTGCGGCGAATGGGTATAGCGGCTGGCATGGCTGCCGACGAGGGCCGCCGAGCGCACCGAGGCGCCAGACGCGCGCAGGGCGCCGAGCACGGCTTCCAGACCGCCGGGCGGCTGAAGCGGGATCGACACCAGCAGCGCCGCGCCGTCGAGCCCGCGATCGGGCACCGCGATCGCTTCCGCCAGCGGGGCGATGGCGCGCGCGGCCTGCGCGTTCCAGCCGGCGACGCGCACGCTCCAGGTCTCGACCTCGGCCGCCGCGCCTTCCGTCACCGGATGGGCGATGCAGAACACCGGCAGGCCGGCGGGATGATCGGCGCGCTCGACGAAGGGGAGGCGGGCGATGATCTTGGGCGCGCTCTCGCCTTCGAGCGCGGTCCACCAGGCATGGCCGCCCGGCGGGGCGAAGGCCGGCACCAGGCCGAGATCGCCCTTGGAGCTCGCCACCGCCGCCACCACGCCCGCCGCGCCCATATGGGCGGCCAGAGGCACGGTGAAGCCGAAATGGAAGCGCGTCGTGTCGCGCATCGGCGCCTCGCCGGAGGAGAGGTCGGCATGCACCGCATAGGGCGCCTGCACATAGGTGAAGGTCGAGATGATGACCCGCCAGATGCCTTCGACGGTATCGACCGGGAGGATGCCGCGATGGCGGTCGACGATCATCCGCATCATCGAGGCCTCGCGGGCCGGCCGGAACGCCGATCCGCCTTCCGCTCCCCGCGAGCGCTTGACCTCGACCAGCCGGTCAATGATCTCGCCGCGCTCGATCAAAAGCGCGTGCATGTGCGCGTCGATGCGATCGATCTCGGCGCGCAGCACGCTCAGCGATTCGACGGGGGAGGCCGCCGGGATATCGTCCGTCTTCTCCATGGGCGGTTGTCCTAGACCCGTGCGCGCCTCTCGCAAAATGAAATCTGCGCCCCCATTATAAAGCGCCGGATATTGACAAGTCGGCGCCGTGGGATCATCGCATCGTCCGTTATATCGAACTATTCGTCCGTTAGGACGATTGGCACGGCAGACAGGCCCAACGGCGAACAGGCTCATGAGCATTTCGGTTTCCGAGCTTCCCGATTCCGCGATCACCCTGGCGCGCGCCGAGGCGGACCATCCCCATTCCGCCATCGTGACCTTTGGCCCGGACCGGCCGCTGAAGCTCGACGCCGGCACCGAGCTCAGCCCGTTCCAGATCGCCTACCAGACCTATGGCACGCTGAACGCCGCGCGCTCCAACGCGGTGCTGCTGTGCCACGCGCTCACCGGCGACCAGCACGCGGCCAATATCAACCCGGTCACCGGCAAGCCGGGCTGGTGGGAGACCATGGTCGGGCCGGGCAAGCCGATCGACACCGAGCGCTTCTTCATCATCGCCTCCAACGTGCTGGGCGGCTGCATGGGCACCACCGGCCCGTCCTCGCTGAACCCGGCGACCGGCCAGCCCTATGGGCTCGACCTGCCGGTGGTGACGATCCGCGACATGGTGCGCGCGCAGTCCATGCTGATCGACCATCTCGGCATCGAGCGCCTGCTCGCCGTGGTCGGCGGCTCCATGGGCGGCATGCAGGTGCTGCAATGGGCGGCGAGCTATCCCGAGCGCGTGTTCGCGGCAATGCCGATCGCCACCGGCGCGCGTCATTCCGCGCAGAACATCGCCTATCACGAGGTCGGCCGGCAGGCGATCATGGCCGACCCCGACTGGCGCGGCGGGCGCTACCTCGCGGAGGGCACCAGCCCGCGACGGGGTCTCTCGGTCGCGCGCATGGCCGCGCACATCACCTATATGTCGGATTCCTCGCTGCACCGGAAATTCGGGCGCCGGCTGCAGGACCGCGACGGCCATACCTTCTCGTTCGACGCCGATTTCCAGGTGGAGAGCTATCTGCGCTACCAGGGCGAGGCATTCGTCGGGCGCTTCGACGCCAATTCCTATCTCTACGTGACCCGCGCCATGGATTATTTCGACCTCGCCGCCGATTATGGCGGCGTGCTGGCCAATGCCTTCAAGGGGACGAAGACGCGGTTCTGCCTCGTCTCCTTCACCTCGGACTGGCTGTTCCCGACCGCGGATTCGCGCGCGGTGGTGCACGCGCTCAACGCCGCCGGCGCGCCGGTCTCCTTCGCCGAGGTCGAGACCGACAAGGGCCACGACGCCTTCCTGCTGGAGGAGCCGGAACTGTTCGCCATCACCCGCGGCTTCCTGGATTCCGCCGCGCGCGCCACGGGTGTCGCATGATGACGCCGCGCGAGAAGCTCGCCCACGACCTCACCATGCGCGAGGCCGCCCGCGCCGCCTCGGGCACCCGCGTCGACCTGCTGCTGATCGCGCAGATGGTGACGCCGGGCTCGCGCGTGCTCGATGTCGGCTCCGGCGACGGCGAATTGCTGGAACTGCTCGCCACCACGCGCGGCTGCGACGCGCGCGGCATCGAATTGTCGCGCGAGGGCGTGAATGCCGGCGTGGCGCGCGGCCTCGCCATCATCCAGGGCGACGCCGACATCGATCTCGCCGACTACCCGGATGATTCGTTCGACTACGTGATCCTGTCGCAGACCATACAGGCGACGCGGCGGCCGAAATGGGTGCTGGAGCAGATGCTGCGCGTGGGCAAGCGCGCCATCGTCTCGTTCCCGAATTTCGGCTTCTGGCGCATGCGCATGGACCTGCTGCTGAACGGGCGCATGCCGTCGACCGAGAACCTGCCCTATAGCTGGCACGACACGCCGAACATCCATTTCTGCACCATCCGCGATTTCGTGGCGCTGGTGGACGAGGTGGGCGCACGGATCGAGAGCGCGGCGGCGCTGGACGCTTCCGGCCATCCGGTGCGCGTCAAGATGCCGTGGTGGGTGTGGAACCTGCTCGGCGAGCAGGCGGTGTTCCTGCTGACCCGCAAGGAGTGAGCGACGGCGTCAGTCCTCGTCGCGCACCGGCTTTCCCTGCCGCCCGGCCTTGATGCCGGAACGTCGCGCCTTGGTCTCCAGCCGGCGCTTCTGCGAGCCGAGCGTCGGACGGGTCGGGCGGCGCGTGACCTCGACCACGGAGGCCTGCCGCACCAGCTCGACCAGCCGGGCGAGCGCGTCCTCGCGGTTGCGCTCCTGGGTGCGGTAGCGCTGGGCGACGATAACGATCACGCCGTCATTGGTCAGCCGCCGGCCGGCGAGGCGCTCCAGCTTCTCCTTCACCCAGTCCGGCAATGTCTTCGAGCCGCGCACGTCGAAGCGCAGCTGCACCGCCGTCGACACCTTGTTGACGTTCTGGCCGCCGGGCCCGGAGGCGCGCACGAAGGTCTCGACGATCTCGTCCTCGTCGAGGAACACCCGTGGGGCGATGGGGATCATGGCGGGGTCAGCGTCGCGCCGAAGGGCGCGCCGGCGGCTCGATCGATTCCAGGTGCTGGCGCACCATATCGAGCTCACCGAGCATGTTCGCGACCTGATCGCGCAGCGCATCCGCGAGCCGGGCGGCGGCGTCGGGATAGCTCTCCACCGTGCGCATGAAGATCACGCGGGAAATACGCAGAACGGTGGAGGTCTCCAGCGCGATGGCGGTGGCGCCGCGCTTGGTTTCGGTGATCAGCGCGATGTCGCCGAGCAGCACGCCCGGCCCCGCTATCTGCGCCGCGCCGCGCAGGTCCTTGCGCGCCTCGTCGCGGCTGACCGCGAAGGAGCCGGCGGTGACCACGAAGGCCGATTCGGCGAACTGCCCTTCGCGGAACAGCACCTCGCCCTCGGCGAGGCTGCGGCTGTCGGCACTGATCGCGATCGCCCGCAGCCCCTCGCGCCCGAGAAGCTGCAGCATCGGCACGCGCCCCAGCAGCGCTATGTCGTCGTCGATCGGCATCAGGCGAGCCAACACTCCGGCAGGCGGCGCGCCGAATCACCCCGGCGCGTTCATGGCAGCAATTTGTACCCGCCCGCCTCCGTGGCAAGAAGGTTCGGATGCGACGGGTCCTTCTCGATCTTCTGGCGCAGCCGATAGATGTGCGTCTCCAGCGTGTGCGTCGTCACGCCGGAATTGTAGCCCCACACCTCCTGAAGCAGGATTTCGCGGGCCACCGGCTTCTTTCCGGCACGGTAAAGGTATCGCAGTATCGCGGTTTCCTTTTCGGTCAGCCGGATCTTCGAGTTGCGCTCCGTCACCAACATTTTCGCGCCGGGGCGGAATGTGTATGGCCCGATGGTGAACACCGCGTCCTCGCTCGCCTCGTGCGAGCGCA
This sequence comes from Ancylobacter sp. G4_0304, assembly GCF_047501495.1. NCBI lineage: Bacteria > Pseudomonadati > Pseudomonadota > Alphaproteobacteria > Hyphomicrobiales > Xanthobacteraceae > Ancylobacter > Ancylobacter sp. G4_0304. The sequence goes on from NZ_JAZDRM010000010.1 coordinate 59,181, forward strand.
TCTGGGCGCGGATGCGCGCCAGCAGCACGGCGAAGCGGAACGGCTTCGACACGTAATCGTTGGCGCCGGCCTCCAGACCCATGATGGCATCGCTGTCGGTGTCGTGGCCGGTGAGCATGATCACCGGGGCCTTGAAACCGTTCTGGCGCATCTGGCGCACCGCCTCGCGCCCGTCGCGGTCGGGCAGGCCGACATCCATCAGCACCAGATCGACGCGGCTGGTCTCGACCTCGCTGATCGCCGCCTGCGCGGTATCGGCCGAAACCACCTCGAACTCGTCATACAGCGCGAGCTGCTCGACCAGCGCCTCGCGCAGTTCGTTGTCGTCGTCGACCACTAAAACCCGTTGAGCATTCGCCATCTACGCTTCCCAGTACGCTGTACGACCCTTGTCCCCGCTGGCCCGCCGCGCCTCGGCATGAGGACAGGTGACAGGGGATCGATTTCCGTCTTGTCTTCGGAAGTAGGGCAGTCGGCGCATCGAGGGCAAGCGGCGCCTGGCCGGCACCGGGTCGCCCCTGACGTGATCGTGAACGGAAATGGCGTGAAGAAGAAGGTCTTTCGTGAAGAAAAAGCAACAAAAGCGCCCCGGCGGGCCAGGCTCGCACGTGTCGCGGCCCGTCCGGGATCGCCCACACGCGGGTTTTTCCTGCTGGACGGACGGATGATTCCCGTCGCACTCGGCCGCTCCGGCATTCGCCACGACAAGCGCGAGGGCGATGGCGCTACCCCGGCCGGACGCTGGCATCCACTGGAGCTACGCTGGCGCGCCGACAGGGGGCCCCGCCCCGCGACCGGCCTCCCGGCGCGGCGCACCCGGCGCGAGGACGGCTGGTGCGACGACCCCGCGAGCCCGGCCTATAATCGCCCTGCCCGGCTGCCGATCCGCGCCTCCCATGAGGAGATGTGGCGCGCGGACGGGCTGTATGACCTCGTGGTAGTGCTCGATCACAACACGCGACCGCGCAAGGCGCGCGGCGGTTCGGCGGTGTTCCTGCATCTGGCGCGGCCGGGATTCGAGCCCACCGCCGGCTGCATCGCGTTCCGGCGCTCCGATTTCCGCCGGGTGCTGGCCCGGCTTTCCCCGCGCAGCGTGATCCGCGTCGGCTGAGCGCTGGAGCCGGAGCGCACTTTCTTGTCGATCAGGCGATTCCGCCCGATCGGAAAGGGCTCTACCGATGCCCGAAAATCGCGCTGCCGACCCGCACATGGGTGGCGCCGAGCGCGATCGCGGTCTCGTAATCCCCACTCATCCCCATGGAGAGCACCTTCAGCCCGTGGCGCGCGGCGATCTTGGCCAGCAGCGCGAAATGCGGCGCCGCCGGTTCGTCGGCGGGCGGGATGCACATCAGCCCCTCGATGGCGAGCCCGTGCTCCTCGCGGCAGGCGCGCAGGAAATCGTCGGCCTCCAGCGGCGCGATGCCGGCCTTCTGCGGCTCCTCGCCGGTGTTGATCTGCACCAGGAGGCGCGGCGCCGGCTGATCCGGCACGCGGGCGATCTCCTTGGCCAGCGCACTCGCCAGCGAGGGCCGGTCGAGCGTGTGGATCACGTCGAACAGCGCCAGCGCCTCGCGCACCTTGTTGGTCTGCAGCGGACCGATGAGATGAAGCTCGACGCCGGCGAAGCGCTCGCGCAGGCCCGGCCATTTCGCCTTGGCCTCCTGGACGCGGTTTTCGCCGAACAGGCGCTGCCCGGCCTCCAGCGCCGGCACGATATGCTCGGGTTCGAAGGTCTTGGACACCGCGACCAGATTCACCGAGGACGGCGCGCGCTCCGCATCGCGGCACGCCTGGGCAATTCGCGCGCGCACTTCCTCAAGACGATCCGCAACGCCCATCTGTCCGCTCCCTCGTTCCGGCCGATGGCGCACGCTTGGGAACCGGCGCCCGGCTTGTCAATAGCCGGCGACACATCCGGGGCGAACTGTCCTTGCGGCAGTCGCCCGGCGTTGTTAACTTTGGCCGGGGCAATTACCTGTGCTGCGGGCGATAAGACGACGTGACCGACGATAGGGGCGCTGGCGGAGCGTCCCCCTCCAAGCCGGAACAGCGACACGGCCACCGATTCGCCTTCGAACGGGGGCGTTCCCCCAGGCGCGTGGTGAGCCTTCGCACCCGTCTGGTGGCCCTGGCCATTCTGGCGATGACCCTGCTGATCGGCGAGCGTGTGATCGGCATCATCAGCCTCCACGCCACCACTCTCGAGATCAAGGAACGCGAGGTCCTGGACCTCACGGAGCAGGGCGCCGGCCATTTCGAGAAGGTGCTCACCGGGGTGCGCTCCATCCTGCTGACGCTGGCCGCCGAAGGCCCGCTCCTGAACGATCCCGCGAAGTGCGGCACTCTTCGCCAGGTGGTCGAAGCCTCGTCGCTGGTCGAATCGCTGTCTGTTCTCGATCGCGACGGAATAATCACCTGCTCCTCGGCGCCGGCCGGCATCGGGCTTGATCTGTCGGCGCGTGAATATTTCCTCCTCGGGATCAAGGGTCTTCCTGCGCTCACGACCGTCGCCCGCAGCTATGCCACCGCGGCTCCCACGATCTTCGCGTCTCAGCCGGTGGTCGGCGAGGGCGGAGCCGTTACCGCCATCCTGCTCGCCCGCGTGTCGCTGAACGACATGTTCCCGCGCTCGGCGATCGGGCGCTTGAATCCCAGCGCTGAGATCATCATGGTCGACGCCGAGGGCGTGGTGATCCAGGCGCAACCGGACATGCCCAACCTTATCGGCAAGAACCTGCGCTCGACCGAATTCGTCGCCCGCGCGCTGAGCCGCTCGCGCGGCACGATCATCGCGGATGGCGTGGATGGCGTGAGCCGGATCTACGGCTTCGTCCGCCTGCCTTCCAGCAACATGCATCTCCTGGTCGGGCTCGACAGGGCCGCCATGACCGCTCAGGTCGAGAGCGCCACCTGGCGCGCCGCGACCACGCTGCTGGCGGCAAGCTTCATCATCTTCCTCGGCCTGTGGATCGCCGGCGAGCGTCTCATCGTCGCCCCGGTGCTGACACTCGCCGCCCGGCTCGCCCGCTTCGGTCGCGGCGAGGACGACCAGCGCGAACAGGATGGCCCGCTGATCACCGAGTTGCAGCCGCTCGTGGTCGCCTTCGAGGCAATGGCGGACGAACTGACCCGCCGCGAATCCGCACTGCGCAGCGCCAATCGCCGGCTCAACTCGCTCGCCAGCCTCGACCCACTGACCGGCATTGCCAATCGCCGCAGCTTCGATTCGGTGCTAGCGCTGCAATGGAGCACGGTGCCGAACCTCGCCATGCTGATGATCGACATCGATCGCTTCAAGCTGTTCAACGACCGCTACGGCCACGGCAAGGGCGACGACTGCATCCGCCGCGTGGCGCAGGCCATGATGGCGACGGTTCGCGGCACCGACGTCATCGCCCGCATCGGCGGCGAGGAATTCGCGGTGATCATGCCCGGCGCCGATATCGGCCCGGCGCAGGAAGTGGCGCAGCGCCTGCGCCAGGCGGTGGAGCAGCTCGCCATTCCCCATAGCGGCAGCCAGGACGGCGTCGTCACCATCTCGGTCGGGTGCGCCGCGGGGCGGCCGGGACCCGATTTCAGCAGCAGCGATCTGCAACAGGCCGCCGACAAGGCGCTCTACGCCGCCAAGGAAGCCGGCCGCAACACGGTACGCTCGGCGCCGCCCTTCGAGGTCCGCACCTCGAACCTGTCCTGAGCCGGCGGGGCTCCGGACCGGCGCGAAGGTTGACCCGGCGCGTGACTTCGTGTCCTAGTCCCGGCCCATCGGCTCGACGCCGGCGCTGGCCTGTCCAGCCGGGCGGACGGGCCCTTCCGCGCCTATATTTGTCCTTGAAGTCCCTCTCCTTAAGCCCAAGATCACGTCCGATGAGCACCGAGCGTTACAATGCCCGCGAGGCCGAGCCCCGCTGGCAGAAAATCTGGGACGAGCGCGGTATCTTCCGCACCCGGAACGACGACCCCCGTCCCAAATACTACGTGCTGGAGATGTTCCCCTATCCGTCCGGGCGCATCCATATCGGCCACGGGCGCAACTACGTCATGGGCGACGTGGTGGCGCGCTTCAAGCGCATGAAGGGCTTCAACGTCCTGCACCCAATGGGCTGGGACGCGTTCGGCCTGCCGGCAGAGAACGCCGCCATCGAGCGCAACACCCATCCCGGCAAGTGGACCTACGAGAACATCGACACGATGCGCGCGCAGCTCAAGCTGCTCGGCCTGTCGCTGGACTGGTCGCGCGAGATCGCGACCTGCGACCCGTCCTATTATGGCGAGCAGCAGCGCATCTTCCTCGAATTCCTGAAGGCCGGCTTCGTCTACCGCCGCGAGAGCGAGGTGAACTGGGACCCGGTCGACAACACCGTGCTCGCCAATGAGCAGGTGATCGACGGGCGCGGCTGGCGCTCGGGCGCGCTGGTGGAGCGCCGTAAGCTGGCGCAGTGGTTCTTCCGCATCTCCGCCGCCTCCGAGGAACTGCTGGCCGGGCTCGACACGCTGGAGCGCTGGCCCGACAAGGTGCGCCTGATGCAGCGCAACTGGATCGGCCGCTCCGAGGGCCTGCATGTCCGCTTCGTGCTGGAGAACGCGCCCTACCGCGCCGCGCAGGAGATCAAGGTCTACACCACGCGGCCGGACACGCTGTTCGGCGCCTCCTTCCTCGCGCTCTCGCCTGGCCATCCGCTCACCGAGACGCTGGCCGCGGACAATCCCGCGCTGGCCGCCTTCGTCGAGGAATGCCGGCGCGGCGGCACTTCGACCGCCGAGATCGAGACCCAGGAAAAGATGGGCTTCGACACCGGGCTGAAGGTGCGCCACCCGCTGGGCGGGCCGCATTTGCCGGTCTATGTGGCGAATTTCGTGCTGATGGAATACGGCACCGGCGCCATTTTCGGCTGCCCCGCCCATGACCAGCGAGATTTCGACTTCGCCAGCAAATACGGCCTGCCGATCACGCCCGTCGTGCTGCCGCCCGGCGCCGACGAGGCGGGCTTCGGCATGGAGAGCCTGCCCTATGACGGCGACGGCACGCTGATGCATTCCGGCTTCCTCGACGGGCTGTCGATCCCGGACGCCAAGGAAGCGGTGGCCGCGCGGCTCGAAAAGGAGATGCTCGGCGGCGAGCCGGTGGGCGAGCGCGCGGTGAACTACCGGCTGCGCGACTGGGGCATTTCGCGCCAGCGCTACTGGGGCTGCCCGATCCCGATCGTGCATTGCGAGAGCTGCGGACCGGTTCCGGTGCCCGAGGCCGAGCTGCCGGTGCGCCTGCCGGAGGATGTCAGCTTCGACGCGCCGGGCAATCCGCTCGACCGCCACCCGACCTGGAAGCACGTGAACTGCCCGAGCTGTGGCCGGCCGGCGCGGCGCGAAACCGACACCATGGACACCTTCGTGGATTCGTCCTGGTATTTCGCGCGCTTCGCCTCCGAGCCCGGCACGGCGCCGCTGCAGAAGGGCGCCGCCGATCACTGGCTCGCGGTCGACCAGTATATTGGCGGCATCGAGCACGCGATCCTGCACCTGCTCTATTCGCGCTTCTTCACCCGCACGCTGAAGAAGATCGGCCGGGTCACGGTGGACGAGCCGTTCGCCGGCCTGTTCACGCAAGGGATGATCGTCCACGAGACCTACAAGGATTCAGCCGGCAAATGGCTGTTCCCCGAGGAGGTCGAGAAGCGGCCGGACGGCAGCTCGGTCAAGGTCGGGACCGACGAGCCGGTCACGGTCGGCCCGCCGGAGAAGATGTCGAAGTCCAAGAAGAACGTGGTGCCGCCGGAGATCGTCGCCGACACCTATGGCGTCGACGCCGCGCGCTGGTTCATGCTCTCCGACACCCCGCCCGAGCGCGACAGCGAATGGACCGATCGCGGCATCGAGGGCGCCTGGCGCTTCATGCAGCGCATCTGGCGCCTCGTTGGCGACACGGTGGCTCTCGCCCCGGAGGCGCTCGTCGTGCCCTCGACCATAGGGCCGGAAGCGACCGCGCTGCGGCGCGCCGCGCACAAGCTCGCCGCCCAGACCGCCGACGATGTGGAGCGCCTGCGCTTCAACGTGGCGGTGGCGCGGGTCCACGCCTTCGCCAATGTGTTCGGCGATGCGCTGACAGCCGCCCGCAAGGCGGCCGCGCCCGCGCCCGACCTTGCATTCGCCCTGCGCGAGGCCGCCCTGTTCCTGGTGAGCGCGGTCGCGCCGATGGTGCCGCATCTGGCGGAAGAATGCTGGGTGGTTCTGGGCGGCAAGGGTCTCGCCGTCGAGGCCGGCTGGCCGGAGACCGACCCCGCGCTGCTGGTCGACGACACCGTTACGCTGCCGATTCAAATCAACGGCAAGCGCCGCGCCGATGTTACCGTGCCGGCCGAGGCCTCGCCTGCGGAGGTCGAGCAGGCTGTGCTCGCGCTCGATGCCGTGAGACAGGTACTCGACGGACGCGCGCCGAAGCGTATCATCGTGGTTCCTCAGAGGATCGTGAATGTCGTTGTTTGACCCGATGACCATCGCCCGCCCCACCATGCGTCGCCTCAACGCCCGCCGCCTGCTCGGCCTGGCCGTGGTCGGGTTGCTCGCGGCCTCGACCGCCGGCTGTTTCCAGCCGATGTACGCCCAGACCGTGCCCGGCACCGATGGCGGCACGCTCGCGCAGGCCTTCGACGATGTGGAGGTCGTGTTCGTCCAGGGCCGCGTCGGCAATGAGGTCCGCAACGACCTGATCTTCGGCCTCACCGGCGGGGCGGGCAATCCGGTCGGCGTGCCCTACAAGCTGGTGCTAAGCGTGAAGGAAACCACCACCACCTCCGCCGTGGTGAACTCGGTGACCGGCCTGCCGGAGGTCGAGATCGTGCGCGTCGATGTCGGCTGGCAGCTGTTCGACAATGCCGATCCCAAGGTTCCGCTGAAATCGGGCAGGGGCTTCGGCACCGCCTCGCTGGACAGCGGCTATCAGCGCTTCGCCCGCTCGCGCGCCATTCGCGACGCGCAGAACCGCTCGGCGACCATGGCGGCCGAGATGATTCGCGGCCAGCTCGCCTCCTATTTCCTGACCCGCACCCCCAAGAGCTGAGGCTTCATGGTTGCGGTCAGGCCCGGCGACGTCGAGGCGACGCTCTCCCGGCTCGATCCGCTGCGCCCGGTCGTGCTGCTGTTCGGGCCGGACAGCGGGCTGGTGCGCGAGCGCGCCCGGGGCTATCTCGCCAAGGCCGGCGAGGGCTCGACCGACCCGTTCGGACTGGTGCGGCTCGATGGCGACGAGATCGCCGGCGATCCGGGCCGGCTTGTCGATGAGGCCGGCACCATTGCGCTGTTCGGCGGGCGGCGCGTCATCTCGGTGCGTGCCGGCTCGAAGAATATCGGCCCCGCCGTCGAGGCGCTGCTGGCCGCCCCGCCCGCCGACGCCGTGGTGGTGATCGAGGCCGGCGACCTCAAGCGCGGCATGGGCCTGCGGGCTTTGTGCGAGGCCTCGCCCCGTGCGCTCGCCATCGCCTGCTATGCTGATTCCGATCGCGACCTGTCCCGGCTGATCGACACCATGACCATGGAGGCCGGCATCGCCATCGAGCGCGACGCGAAGGCCGAGCTGATGGGGCTGCTAGGCGGCGATCGTGCCGCCTCGCGCGGGGAGATCGCCAAGCTGCTGCTCTATGCCGCCGGCGAACGTTCCATCACCGGCGCGCATGTCCGCGCCATCGTCGGCGACGCGTCGAGCCTCGCTCTGGACGAGATCGCCGATTCCGCCCTGGCCGGGCAGTCGGCCGAGATGGCCACCGCCTTCGCCAAGGCGACGGGGGAGGGCATGCGGCCGGACATCGTGCTTGGTGCGGTCGGGCGGGCGATGCAGTCGCTGCACGCGATGCGGCTTGGCATCGAAGCCGGCGGCAGCGTGGAGCGGGCGATCGAGGGCGCGCGGCCGGCGATCCATTTCCGGCGCAAGCCCTTGATTGAACAGGCACTTCGCGGCTGGAGCGCCGCGCGGCTGGAAAAGGCTCTGCTTACCCTGGACGACGCCTTGCTGGCGGCGCGGCGGAATGCCGGGCTCGGCCCGGCCATTGCCGAGCGCGCGCTGTTCCAGCTCGCCGCCGGCGCCCGCCGCGGCTAAGCGTCGGGGATTGACGACGCTCAGGCGCCGGCCAGCAGCCGGCACACCTCGTCGAGCTGGTCGAGTGAGGCGTAGCGGATGCGGATTTCGCCCGCCTCGCCTTCATGGCGCACCGAGACGTTGAGCCCCAGCGCATCGGACAGCCGGCGCTCCAGCGCGCGTGTGTCGGCATCGACTTCCGGCGCGACGCGCGGCTTGCGGGCCGGCTTGCCCGCCGCTTCCGCCTTCGCGTTGTTGAGCTCCTGCGCCAACGCCTCAATGGCGCGCACATTCATGCCCTGCTCGACGATGACCCGAGCGAGGCCCTCGGGATCGTCCTGAGTCAGCAGCGCACGGGCATGGCCGGCGGAAAGCAAGCCCTCGGCAAGATAGGTCTTCACCGTGTCCGGCAGCTTCAGCAGGCGCAGCGTGTTGGCGACATGGCTGCGGCTCTTGCCGATGACGCGGGCGACGTCGTTCTGCGAATAGCCGAACTGGTCGGCGAGGGCCTGGTAGCCGGTCGCCTCTTCCAGCGGGTTGAGGTCGGCGCGCTGCACGTTCTCGATTATGGCGATTTCGAGCGCACCGCGGTCGTCGACCTCGACCACCACGATCGGCACCTCGTGGATACCGGCGCGCTGCGAGGCGCGCCAGCGGCGCTCGCCGGCGACGATCTCGAACGCGTCGCGCTCGCCCGGAACCTGGCGCACCACGATCGGCTGGATCACGCCGCGCTCGCGGATCGAGGCGGCGAGGTCTTCCAGATCCTCCTCGCCAAAGCTGCGGCGGGGGTTCTTCGGATTGGCGCGCAGGAAGGCGAGCGGCACCTTGCGCTGGCCGACAACGGCGCGCGGACGATCGGTGCCGATCTCCGAAATCTCGCCCATGTCGCCGATCAGGGCGGCGAGGCCACGACCCAGACGCGAACGCCCGCCATCTTCCGCCATTGCCATCAAACCCTCCCTCAGGCCGCCTGAGCGCGCAGATTGCGCTCGCGTTGAATTATTTCGGATGCGAGACGAAGATAGGCCTGCGACCCGACGCATTTCAGATCATACAGCAGCACCGGCTTGCCATAGGACGGCGCCTCGGACACCCGGACATTGCGGGGGATGATGGTCTCATAGACCTTCTCGCCCATGAACTGCCGCACGTCTTCCACCACCTGGGTGGAGAGATTGTTTCGGGCATCAAACATCGTCAGCACGATGCCGTGAATGGTGAGGCCCGGGTTCAGGGTGCTCCGCACCTGCTCGACGGTGCTGAGGAGCTGGGACAGCCCTTCCAGCGCGAAGAACTCGCACTGCAGCGGCACCAGAATGGCATTGGCCGCCGCCATGGCGTTGACCGTGATGAGGTTCAGCGAGGGCGGGCAGTCGATCAGCACATAGCTATAGGCCGGCTGATCGTTTCGTTCCTGAATCGAGTTCAGCGACCGAATGGCATCCCGCAGCCGGAACGCCCGATCACGCGCGGAGGCAAGCTCCAGTTCCAGCCCGGAAAGGTCCATGGTCGACGGCGCAATATGAAGCCGCGGCACCGCCGTGTGCAGCACCGCCTCGCGCAGGCTGACATCCTGGGTCAGCACATCATAGGTCGAGACCCGGCGGCTGCGGCGGTCGATGCCGAGGCCGGTGGAGGCATTGCCCTGCGGATCGAGATCGATCACCAGCACGGTCTCGCCGATCGCGGCGAGCGCGGTTCCGAGATTGATCGCGGTCGTGGTCTTGCCGACACCGCCCTTCTGGTTGGCGAGGGCGAGCACGCGCGGCTGGCTGACCGGGCGCGGCGTGGTGAGAGCGTCAAGTGTCGTGTCGCGACTTTCCGTCATGGCTTCGACCCCGAAAGGCCCGGTCAAGGGCGCTGGCACTATGTTCGATCACGTCGCGGATCTGAGCGGCTCGGCTCCGGTAACGATCAAAACCCGGCCGCCCGGATCGGTCAGGCTCTGCTCAACCGAGGCCTCGATTCTCCAAGATTTAGAGGCTTCGGTCAATTCGTTATCAACATCTTGTCCCTTGAGGAACAGCCCTTTCGCTCCCTGTGCAAGGAACGGATAGGCCAGCTCCAGAAGCTTCGGCAGCGGTGCAAGCGCGCGGGCGGAAACCACCTCCACGCCCTGTGCGATCTTGGGTGCGATCTGCTCGATCCGCGCCGGCAGTACGGTGGCCGGCAGCTCCGCAATGCGCGCGGCCTCGCGCAGGAAGGCGGCCTTGCGGCTGTCGCTCTCCACCAGCGTGATGTCGGTTTCGGTGAATTCGGCAAGCGCCGCCGCGACCGGCAGGCCGGGAAAGCCGCCGCCCGAGCCGAGATCGACCCAGCGCGAGACATTGCCCGCCAGCGGCACGAGCTGCAGCGAATCCGCGACGTGGCGGGTCCAGACGTGGGGCAGGCTGGAAGGCGCGACCAGATTGATGGTGCGCTGCCATTTTTCCAGTAGTGCAACGATAGCAACGAGCCGATCCTCTGTTTCACGTGAAACAGGGGTCAGCTTGAGGGCGCGGGCGCGGTCGGTCGAATCAGCATCGGTCATGGCACAGTGTACCATGTCACCAGGCACGCAGGCTCAGCGCGCGCGGCGGGCGTGAGCGGCGAGCAGCGCCAGCGCGGTCGGCGTCATGCCGTCGATCCGGCTGGCCTGACCAATGGTACGGGGCCGAATCGATTCCAGCTTGGCTTTGATCTCGTTGGAGATACCGGCCAACGCGCGATAATCCACTTCCGGCAGCGGCGCCGATTCCTCGCGGCGGAAACTCGCAATGTCCGCCTCTTGCCGATGGAGATACACCGCGTACTTGGCGTCGATCTCGACCTGTTCGCCGATCGCTGCCGGCTCAGTGCCGGCCTCCGGCCAGATCCGGCAGATCGTCGCCCAGTCGACATGGGGATAGGACAGCAGGTCGAAGGCGGTGCGGCGCTGGCCGTCGCGGTTCAGCGTCAGGCCATGGCGCTCGCCCTCGCCAGGAGTCAGCGAGACCGAGCGGCTCCAGTCGCGCACCCGCGCCAGCGCTTCCTGCTTTGCGGCGAACAGGCGCGCCCGTTCCGCGCCGACGCAGCCGATCTCGATGCCCACCGGCGTCAGCCGCTGGTCGGCATTGTCGGCGCGCAGCGACAGGCGATATTCGGCGCGCGAGGTGAACATGCGGTAGGGCTCGCTCACGCCGCGCGTCACCAGATCGTCGATCATCACCCCGATATAGGCCTGCGAGCGGTCGAAGGTCACGCCGTCCGTTCCGCTGGCGCGGCGGGCGGCGTTGAGCCCGGCCACCAGCCCTTGCGCGGCAGCCTCCTCATAGCCGGTGGTGCCGTTGATCTGCCCGGCGAGGAACAGGCCGCGCGCGGCACGCGTCTCAAGCGTCGGCTCCAGCTCGCGGGGATCGACGTGGTCATACTCGATCGCGTAGCCCGGCCGCAGCATCACCGTCTTCTCAAGCCCGGGGATGGAGGCGATGATCGCCGCCTGCACATCCTCCGGCAGGGACGTGGAGATGCCATTCGGGTAGACCGTCGGATCGTCGAGCCCCTCCGGTTCCAGGAAGATCTGGTGCCCCTCGCGCTCGCCGAAGCGCACGATCTTGTCCTCGATCGAGGGGCAATAGCGCGGACCGACGCTCTGGATATTCCCGGAATACATCGCGGAGCGCGCGATATTGGCGCGGATCACGGCGTGGGTTTCCGGGGTGGTGCGGGTGATGGCGCAGGCGACCTGCGGGTTGGTGATCGCTGCGGTGAGCATCGAGAACGGCTCCGGCGTCTCGTCGCCCTCCTGCTTCTCAAGGCTGGCCCAGTCGATGGTGCGCCCGTCGAGCCGCGGCGGCGTCCCGGTCTTCAACCGACCAAGACGCAGGCCGAGACGGGCCAACGAGGCCGAGAGCCCGATGGCCGGCTGCTCGCCCATCCGCCCCGCGGGGATCTGCCGGTCGCCAATATGGATCAGCCCATTGAGGAAAGTGCCGGTGGTGATGACCACGGCGCCGCAGCTCACCTGCCGGCCATCCTTCAGCATCAGGCCGGTGACGCGGCCGTCCTTGACCAAAAGCTCGCCGGCCTCCCCTTCGACCACCGATAGGATCGGCTGCGAATCGATTGCCGCGCGCATCGCCGCGCCATAGAGCTTGCGATCAGCCTGCGCGCGCGGGCCGCGCACCGCCGGACCCTTGCGCCGGTTGAGGACCCGAAACTGGATGCCGCCCTGGTCGGCGACGCGTCCCATCAACCCATCCAGCGCATCGACCTCGCGCACCAGATGGCCCTTGCCGAGACCGCCAATGGCGGGGTTGCACGACATGGTGCCGATGGTGGCATGGGCGTGGGTGACGAGAGCGGTGCGCGCGCCGAGACGGGCGGCGGCGGCCGCCGCCTCCGTGCCCGCATGGCCGCCGCCCACCACCACGACATCGAAGCTGAGGTCGGACATGATTTCACTCATTCGGATTGAGCCCGTTTGAAACGCGCTTCAGCCCGCGCCGTCAAGGGTAGGGGTGATTCACGTGAAACAGTTCCGGTTCCGATTCGGTGCACGCAGCTAGCGTCAGGCGGTGTTTCACGTGAAACGGGGCGTATCATTTTCCGATACAGAACTCGCGGAACACCACGTCCAGCAGGTCTTCCACGCCGATGCGCCCGGTGATCGAGGCCAGAGCCCGGCCGGCGAGGCGGAGCTCCTCCGCAAGCAATTCCTCGCTCAGCCCGTCCCAACCGTCCAGCGCTGCCTTAAGATGCGAGATGGCGAGCGTCGCTGCCTCACGCTGGCGTGCGCGGATAAGGGCGGGGTGCTCGCCACCCTGCTGCGCCCGCGCCGCGACGAACGTCTCCAGTGCGGCGGTTAGCTCATCGAGACCTGCGCCGGTTGCGACCGATAGCTCGAAGCGTCGGCTCACGCGAGGATCATTGAGGACCGGCGTGCCGGCGGTGAGGTCCGCCTTGTTTCCCAGCAGCCAGAATTCCGCTTCCGAATCGATCGCGATCTCTGGTGCCTCCGGCCCGCTCAAGTCATGGACCCAGAGCACGAGATCGGCCTTGCTAATGCGCTGCTGTGCGCGGCGTATGCCCTCGGCCTCGACCTTGCCCTCGGCTTCCCGCAGGCCAGCGGTGTCGATCAGCGTCGCCTTGTAGCCGCCAAGGTCCAGCGCGACTTCCAGCACATCGCGCGTGGTGCCGGGCTCGTCGGAGACGATGGCAACCTCGCGCAGGGCGAGCGCGTTCATCAGCGACGACTTGCCGGCATTAGGCCGGCCGGCAATGGCGATGCTTGCGCCCTCGCGCACCATGGCACCGCGCCGGTCGGCGAGGGCAGCCTCCAGCTCGGCGAGCAGCATCACCACTTCCGGCCGGGCGAGGGCGCGCGCTTCCGAGGGCACGTCGTCCTCGTCGGCGAAATCGATGCCCGCCTCGACCAGCGCCATCGCCCGGATCAGCCACCCGCGCCAGACTTCGACCTGCCGGCCGAGATGGCCGAAGGCGTGGGCGAGCGCCTGCCGGCGCTGCGCCTCCGTCTCCGCCGCGATCAGGTCCGCGAGGCCCTCCGCCTCGGTCAGGTCCATCTTGCCGTTCAGCCAGGCGCGACGGGTGAAGTCGCCGCGCTCCGCCGGGACGATGCCGGGCACCGCGAACAGGGCATCGAGCACGGCGGCGACGACCGCGCGCCCGCCATGGACCTGGAACTCGGCCATGTCCTCGCCGGTGGCGCTGGCCGGGCCGGGGAACCACAGCACGAGGCCCTCATCGAGCCGCTCGCCGCTGACGGGATGGCGCAGTCGGGCCAACAGAGCCCGGCGCGGCTCCGGCAGCCGGCCGGCGAGCGCGCGCACGGCCGCGCCGGCCTGGGAGCCGGAAACGCGGATCACCGCGATCGCCGCCGCCATGGTGCCGGACGACACGGCCGCGATCGTATCGCGCGCGATTATGCTTTTATCCTGCCCGTCCAAACGCTACGCCCTATCTAGAGAAGAGTTCGAGAACACCGGAGACGCACCTTGCCGAACCGCCTCAAGGATTCCGCCAGCCCGTACCTGCTCCAGCACAAGGACAACCCGGTCGACTGGTGGCAATGGGAGCCAGCGGCGTTTGAGGAAGCCCGGCGCAGCGGACGGCCGGTGCTGCTCTCCATCGGCTACGCCGCCTGCCACTGGTGCCACGTCATGGCCCATGAGAGCTTCGAGGACGACGCCACCGCGGCGGTGATGAACGAGCTTTTCGTGAACATCAAGGTCGATCGCGAGGAACGGCCCGAGGTCGACCAGATCTACATGTCGGCGCTGCAGCAGCTCGGCGTGCAGGGCGGCTGGCCGATGACCATGTTTCTCGACGCCGAGGCCGCGCCGTTCTGGGGCGGCACCTATTTCCCGAAGGAAGCCCGCTACGGCCAGCCGGCCTTCACCGATGTGCTGAAGACCATGGCCAATGCCTATGCCTCGGGCGATCCGCGCATCGGCAATAACCGTGTCGCGATTCTGGAGCGCTTGCGCCAGAAGGCGCGGCCGGCGGGGCGGGTGACCATCGGTGTGAACGAGCTCGACGATGTGGCGGGCCGCGTGCTCGGCATCATGGACCCCGAGCATGGCGGCCTTCAGGGCTCGCCCAAATTCCCGAACACGCCATTCCTGGAGCTGCTGTGGCGCGCCTATGAACGCACCGGGCGCGAGAGCTTCCGCAATGCCGCGCTCCATGCGCTGGACGGCATGAGCGAGGGCGGCATCTACGACCATATCGGTGGCGGCTATTCGCGCTATTCGGTCGACGAGCGCTGGCTGGTGCCGCATTTCGAAAAGATGCTCTACGACAATGCCCAGCTGCTGCCGCTTCTGGCGCTCGCCTTCAACGAGACTCACGAGCCGCTGTTCCGCACCCGCGCCGAGGAGACGGTGGCGTGGTTGGAGCGCGAGATGATCGTCGAGGGCGGTGCCTTCGCCGCCAGCCTCGACGCGGATTCGGAGGGCCATGAGGGCCGCTATTATGTCTGGACGCTGAAGCAGGTGCTTGAGGCGCTGGGCGCGGAGGACGCCGAGTTCTTCGCCCGGCATTACGACATCGCCCCGTTCGGCAATTGGGAAGGCGTGTCGATCCCCAATCGGCTGAAGGAGGTCGAGCGCTCGGGCGCCGAGGAACTCCGCCTCGCCATGCTGCGCGACAAGCTGCTGGAGGTGCGCTCAAAGCGCGTGCCGCCGGGCCGCGACGACAAGGTGCTGGCCGACTGGAACGGGCTGATGATTGGCGCGCTGGCCGAAGCCGGAACGCGGCTCGACCGGCCGGAATGGGTGGAGCTGGGGGCGCGCGCCTTCCGTTTCATTGCCGAATCGATGGTGAAGGACGGGCGCCTCGGTCATAGCTGGCGCGAGGGCCGGCTGGTGTTTCCGGGTCTGTCGAGCGACTACGCCGCGATGATCGCGGCGGCGCTGGCGCTCTATCAGGCGACCGGGGAGGGCGACTATCTCGCCCGCGCGCGCGAATGGTCGGACGCGCTGGAGCGTCACCACGCTTCGGAAGACGGCGGCTACTATCTCACCGCCGACGATGCCGAGGGGCTGATCCTGCGCCCCCACGCCACCGCGGACGACGCGGTGACCAACCCCAATGCGCTGATCGCCCGAAATCTGATCCGCCTCGCTACCTTCACCGGAGAGGATGCCTATCGCGAGCGCGCGGACCGGCTGTTCGACGGCCTGCTGCCGCGCGCGCAGCCGAGCCTCTACAGCCATGCCGGTCTGCTCAACGCGCTCGATACGAGGTTACGCGGGCCGGAGATCGTGATCGTCGGCGAAGAGGGCCTGGCCGCCTCTTCACTGCTGGAGGCCGCGCGGCAACTTCCGAGGCTCGATGTCGCGATCCAGCGGGTCGGCGATCTTGCCACGCTGCCGGACGACCATCCGGCGAGGGCCAAGGTGCAGAGCCATGCTGGCGTGGTGGCGTTCGTCTGCGCGGGCGGGGTGTGCTCGCTTCCCGTCACGGAAGCGAATCGACTGGCCGAGGCCGTCGCCGTCATAAACGGGCGCGGCTGAAGGTTTGGATGGGCTGGTGGAGACAGGCTGTGGGCAAGCCTGTGGATAATTTCAGCGCTTTCAGCCCGACAGCCCCTGGAATCGCCAGAAATGGCCGCTGGCGGCGGTCGATTCATTTGCGATCGATGGATCGGACCGCGGATCGAATGGCCGCCTGTGGGCAATTGTGGACGGTGTATTTTCGGCACCGAAACGATACCGGAGGATGCATAATCGAGGAACACGCCCTAAGCGCGCAGTCCTGCCAAGGCTCACTTCTGCCGGCTGAAACGCTGGTTGGCGAACATCAGCGGCGCGACCAGCATCAGCGCGCCGGCGAGGTCGATCTGGAAGATATAGAGACTGCCCAGCTCCTCGCGCACCGCCGGTCCGATCACCGGATCGGCGAAATCGGCGATCAAGGTGGATACGAACAGCGCGGCCGGCACCCAGATCGCCAGAGGCAGCCACCAGCGGCGATAGGTCATCACCCAGCTCAGCATGGCGATGCCGATCATGATCAGCCACACCGAGATGGCGGGCGGCTCGCGTTCGGCCATTCCGGTCGCGCCGGCCGGCAGGGTCAGCGCGAAAAGAGCGGCGGCGACGAGACGACCATCGAAATAGCGCTTCATCCCCCCGCCCTCCCGCAGGCACCTTGTCTCAGGTGTTCATGGAATCGAAGAAGTCACTGTTGGTCTTGGTCTGGCGCAATTTGTCGAGCAGGAACTCGATCGCGTCAACCGTGCCCATTGGATTGAGGATGCGACGCAGCACGTACATCTTCTTGAGCACGTCGGCCGGAACCAGGAGCTCTTCCTTGCGGGTGCCCGAGCGGGTGATGTCGATCGCCGGGAACACGCGCTTGTCGGAGACCTTGCGGTCGAGGATGACTTCGGAGTTACCCGTGCCCTTGAATTCCTCGAAGATCACCTCGTCCATGCGCGAGCCGGTATCGACCAGCGCCGTGGCGATGATGGTCAGCGAGCCGCCTTCCTCGATGTTGCGCGCCGCGCCGAAGAAGCGCTTGGGGCGCTGCAGGGCGTTGGCGTCGACGCCGCCGGTGAGCACCTTGCCCGAGGACGGCACCACCGTGTTGTAGGCGCGGCCGAGGCGGGTGATCGAATCCAGGAGGATCACCACGTCGCGCTTGTGCTCGACCAGGCGCTTGGCCTTCTCGATCACCATCTCCGCGACCTGGACGTGGCGGGCGGCCGGCTCGTCGAAGGTGGAGGACACCACCTCGCCCTTCACCGAACGCTGCATGTCGGTGACTTCCTCCGGCCGCTCGTCAATCAGCAGCACGATGAGGTAGCACTCGGGATGATTGGTGGTGATCGACTGCGCGATGTTCTGCAGGAGAACGGTTTTACCCGTACGCGGCGGGGCGACGATCAGCGCGCGCTGGCCCTTGCCGATCGGCGAGACCACATCGATGATCCGCGCCGAGAAATCCTTGCGGGTCGGGTCTTCGATTTCGAGCTTGAAGCGCTCATCCGGGTAGAGCGGCGTCAGATTGTCGAAATTGATCTTGTGGCGAATCTTCTCGGGGTCTTCGAAATTGATCGTGTTGACCTTGAGAAGCGCGAAATAGCGCTCGCCCTCTTTCGGGGAGCGGATCTGGCCCTCGACCGTGTCGCCGGTCCGCAGCCCGAAGCGGCGGATCTGGCTGGGCGACACATAGATGTCGTCGGGGCCGGGCAGATAATTGGCGTCCGGCGAACGCAGGAAGCCGAAACCGTCGGAGAGAATCTCGACGACGCCTTCACCGATGATGTCGGTCTCGCGGGCAGCGAGCTGCTTGAGAATGGCGAACATCAGCTCCTGCTTGCGCAGCGTGCTGGCGTTCTCGACCTCAAGTTCCTCGGCGAACACGAGAAGTTCGGCCGGAGTCTTGGACTTGAGGTCCTGGAGCTTCATTTCCCCCATGGGAAAAGGCCTCGGAAGTTGGATTACCCCGGTCAAGTGGACACTCAAACCAGGCAATAAGGATCAAGGGAAGCGCTGGTCTGTGGACCGGGCGGGTCAGTTTTCTGCCGCCTTGTCCGACGCTCCGGCCGGCAAACGGGGAGGATGCCGGCACGAAAAGGGCGTCAGCCAGCTTCGTGGAAGTGAGCGCACCATAGGCAAGGCCGTGATTCCACGCAAGCCTGCCGATCCATCATTAAAAAGGTTTAACGATCACCAGCACCACGATGCCGATCATCAACAGCGTCGGCACTTCGTTGGCGATGCGGTAGAACCGTGCCGGGCGGGTGTTGCGGTCGGCCGCGAAGTCCTTGACCCAGCGCGACAAAGCGCCGTGAAACCCGCTCATCGCCAGCACCAGCGCGAACTTCGCATGGAACCAGGGCGCGGTGTACCAGCCGGCCTCCCACACCATCCACAGCCCGGCGAGCCAGGTGACGATCATCGCCGGATTCATGATCGCCTTCAAAAGCCGCCTTTCCATCACCTTGAAGGTTTCGGACTGCACCGAGCCGGCTTCGGCGGCGCAATGATAGACCATCAGCCGCGGCAGATAGAGCATCCCCGCCATCCAGGAGATGACGGCGATGACGTGCAGCGCCTTGATCCAGTCATAGAGCATCAATCAGACCTGTCCGCTCAGCCCCGCACCCGCTTCAGCATGTGCTCGACATGGGCGATCGGGGTTTCCGGCCGGATGCCATGGCCGAGATTGAATATATGCGCCGCGCCGTGGAACTCCTCCATCAGCGCGTCGATCTCCTCATCGAGCGCCCGCCCGCCGGCGATAAGCGCCAGCGGATCCAGATTGCCCTGAAGCGCGACCTTGCCACCCACGGCGAGCCGCGTGGCCTTGCGGTCGGCGCTCCAGTCCAGCCCGATGCCATTCACGCCGGTCGCCGCCACCAGCTCGGTGATGCCGGGCAAGCTCGCGCCCTTGGGGAAGGCGATGATGCGCGCGCCCGGCACCTGCGCCCGCACCTTCTCGACGATGCGCCGCACCGGCTCGATGCTCCAGCGCCGGAACGCGGCGGGATCGAGCACACCCGACCAGCTGTCGAAAATCTGCACCGCGTCGGCGCCGGCGCGCAGCTGGCCGATGAGATATCCCGCCGAGGTCTCGACCAGACGGTCGATCAGCGCGGTGAAGAACGCCGGATCGCGGAAGGCGGCGAGCCGTGCGGGAGCCTGATCCGGCGTGCCGCGCCCGGCGACCATGTAAGTCGCGACCGTCCAGGGGGCGCCACAGAAGCCGAGCAGCGCGGTCTCGCGCGGCAGGGCGGCCCGAATGCCGGCGACCGCCTCAAACACCCGGTCGATCTTCGCGGGATCCAGATCGGTCCTCAGCGCGTTGAGCCCGGCAAGGTCGGTAATCGGGCCAAGCCTCGGCCCTTCGCCGGTCTCGAAGGCCAGCGAGCAGCCGAGCGCATGGGGAACCACCAGGATGTCGGAGAACAGGATCGCCGCATCGAAGCCGAAGCGACGGATGGGCTGGAGCGTGACCTCGACCGCGTAGTCCGGCGTGTAGCAGAGGGTGAGGAAATCGCCGGCCTTGGCGCGCAGCTCGCGATATTCCGGCAGATAGCGCCCGGCCTGGCGCATCATCCAGATCGGGGTGCGCGAGGGCACACGGCCATCAAGGGCTGAAAGCACCCCGTTCAACAGCACCCCGCCCGGGTGCGAACGCTCATCCACCGGCTCTTTCATACTTAATTAATCTCTTCTGAAGGAGAGTCGTAGTTGTTTAGATAGGGGCATTAGCCCCGTTCCGCGCTGCCCACAACCGGCCCCCAGCCATCAAGGACTGGAGGCGGGCCTTCTTGCGTGCGAAACCCTTGTCTATCAAGACGCTGGCTGCCCGCATCGGGTTATCCTCGTAGTTCGCGACACCCTTCTGCCATATTTCCCACAGCGGGTGGCCTGTGGAGGGAATTTCGGCTTCTCCCCAGCCAAGGCTTGCCAGCGGCGTCCAGCCATGGCTTTTACCTGTTCCATGCACAGGCCTGTGGATGGAAAGCGTGACGGACGGCAGTCGGCCCACGGAAAGCTATTACCACCTTCATCTTGTGTCGGATTCCACCGGCGAGACGCTGATCAGCGTCGGCCGGGCGGCGGCGGCGCAATATAGCGGCGTCAAGCCGATTGAGCACATCTACCCGCTGGTACGCAGCCACAAGCTGCTCGACAAGGTGATCAGCGACATCGAGGCTTATCCCGGCATTGTGCTCTACACGCTGACCGATCCCGAGCTGCGCAACCGGCTGAAAAATTACTGCACCGACAATTCGGTTCCGGTGCTTTCGGTACTCGCTCCCGTGGTGCGGCTGTTCCAGGCCTATCTCGGCGGCGTGCCGACGCCGCGCGTGGGCGGCCAGCACCAGCTCGACGGCGAGTATTTCCGCCGCATCGACGCCATGAACTACACCGTGATGCACGATGACGGCCAGCACACCGAGGGGCTTGAGGCCGCCGACGTGGTGCTGCTCGGCATTTCGCGCTCCTCGAAGACGCCGACGGCGATCTATCTCGCCAATCGCGGCATCAAGACCGGCAATATCCCGCTGGTGCCGAACCTGCCGATCCCCCCGGGCCTGTCGGAGCTGAAGCATCCGCTGGTGGTCGGCTTGGTGGCCAGCCCCGAGCGGGTGGTGGAAATCCGCCGCAACCGCCTGCTAGGGCTCAATGCCGCCCAGCCCAACGACGCCTATATCGACCGCGATTCGGTGGCGGAAGAGATCGCGTTTTCCCGCCGGCTCTGCGCCAAGCATGACTGGCCGGTGATCGATGTCACCCGCCGCTCCATCGAGGAAACCGCGGCGGCGATCATCGGGCTGCTGCAGGAACACCGCCGCAGGCGTTCCGAGGCGTCCTAGGTGAGCGCAGACGTGTCAGGGTCGCTGTGGCGGGCGGAAAAGCCGCTGGTGCTGGCGTCGAAGAGCGCCACGCGGCGCGCGCTCCTTGCCTCGGCCGGGATTCCGCTGGAGATCGTCGACGCTCCGGTCGACGAGCGTCAGCTCGAAGCGGATGCGGTCGCGCAGGGCGTCAGCCCCGCCGGCGTGGCGTCGCAGCTCGCGGCGGCGAAAGCCCTGGCGGGGAGTGCCGCCCGGCCGGGTCGGCTGGTGCTCGGCGCCGACCAGACGCTGGCACTCGGCACCGAGGCCTTCCACAAGCCGGCCGACCGAGCCGCCGCCGCCGCGCAGATCGCCCGGCTGGCCGGCAAGACCCATGAGCTGCATGCTGCGGTTGCCCTCGCCCGCGACGGCGAGGTGCTGTTCGAGATGGTCGATACCGCCCGGCTCGCCATGCGCCCGCTCGATGCCGAGGCGATCGCGGCCTATCTCAATGCGGCTGGAGACACGGTGCTGTCGAGCGTCGGCGCCTACCAGCTCGAAGGGCTGGGCATCCATTTGTTCGAGCGCGTCGAGGGCGCCCATTCCACCATTCTGGGCCTGCCGCTGCTGCCGCTGCTGGCCTTTCTGCGCCGGCATGGAGATGTGCTGTGAGTGAGACCACCCGCCGCGCCGCGATCATCGGCCATCCGGTCGCGCATTCGCGCTCGCCGCTGATCCATGGCTACTGGCTGGAAAAGCACGGCATCGACGGCGCCTATGGCCGGCTCGACGTGGCGCCCGAGGCCATTGACGCCTTTCTCAGCGATTTCAAAGCCAGCGGCCTCGTCGGCGCCAACGTCACTGTCCCGCACAAGGAAGCCGCCTTCCGCGCCGCAGTGGAGCTCGATCCGGTCGCGGCGGCGCTGGGCGCGGTGAACACGCTGTGGCTGGAGGAGGGCCGCCTGCACGGCGCCAATACCGATGTCCATGGCTTCCTCGCCAATCTCGACGCCGCCGAACCCGACTGGGCGCGCTCGCTGGGCGAGGCGGTGGTCCTGGGCGCGGGCGGCGCCTCGCGCGCCATCATCCACGGCCTGTTGGAGCGCGGGGTCGGGCGGGTGGCGGTGGTCAACCGCACGCTGGGCCGCGCCGAGGCGCTGCGCGACCAATTTGGCTCGCGGGTCCATCCCGTGGCGTGGCGCGACCTGCCGGGCCGGCTCGCCGGCTGCCGGCTGCTGGTCAACACCACCTCGCTCGGCATGAAGGGCCAGCCGCCGCTCGATATCGACCTGTCGCCGCTCTCCCCGGACGCGCTGGTGAGCGATGCGGTCTATGTGCCGCTGCAAACCCCGCTGCTGCGTGCCGCCAAGGCGCAGGGCCTCGCCACCGTTGACGGGCTCGGCATGCTGCTGCACCAGGCGGTGCCGGGCTTCGAGCGCTGGTTCGGCGTGCGGCCGGAGGTGACGCCGGAGCTGCGCGCGCTCGCCATTGCCGACCTCGCGGCGAAGGGTCAGCTCACATGAGCGTTCGCGCCCCGTTCCGGCTCGGCCTCACCGGCTCGATCGGCATGGGCAAGTCCACCACCGCCGCGCTGTTCCGCGAACTTGGCGTGCCGGTGCATGATGCCGACGCGGCCGTCCATGCGATCTACGAGCAGGAAGGCGTCGCGCCGGTCGAGGCGGCGTTTCCCGGCGTCGCGGTCGGCGGGCGGATCGACCGCGCGCGGCTCGGCCCGAAAGTGCTGGGCGACGATGCGGCGATGAAGCGGCTGGAGGCCATCGTCCACCCGCTGGTGCGCGCGCGCGAGCTCGCCTTTCTCGCCGCCGTGCGGGAAAACGGCGAGCCCCTCGCAGTCCTGGACATCCCGCTGCTGTTCGAGAATGGCACGCAGGACCGAGTAGACGCGGTGGTCGTGGTCTCGGCGCCGGAATCTGTGCAGCGCGCGCGGGTTCTCGCCCGTCCCGGCATGACGGACGAGAAATTCGCGGCGATCCTGTCGCGCCAGATGCCTGATTCGGAAAAGCGCGCCCGCGCCGATTTCATCATCGAGACGGGCCACGGGCTCGACGACGCCCGCCAGCAGGTGGCGGCGCTGATACACAAGCTGCGCGCGGGAGACGGCGATGCGTGAGATCGTGCTCGATACCGAGACCACCGGGCTCGACCCGCTGCGCGGCGACCGGCTGGTGGAGCTTGGCTGTGTCGAGATCCTCAACCGGATCCCGACCGGACAGTCCTTCCACGTCTACATCAATCCCGAGCGCGACATGCCGGTCGAGGCGTTCAACGTCCACGGCCTGTCCGCCGAATTCCTCGCCGACAAGCCGCTGTTCTCGGCGGTGGTGGACGATTTCCTCGCCTTCATCGGCGACGATCCGCTGGTGATCCACAACGCGGCCTTCGATATCGGATTCCTGAATGCGGAGCTGGCGCGGCTCGGTAAGCCGGCGCTGACCTTCGACCGGGTGGTGGACACGCTGAGCCTGGCGCGCCGCCGCCATCCCGGCCAGTCAAACCGGCTGGACGACCTGATGTCGCGCTATGGCATCGATTCCTCGCGCCGCACCAAGCATGGCGCGCTGCTGGATTCGGAACTGCTGGCGGAGGTTTATGCCGAACTGTGCGGCGGGCGGCAGACCGCGCTCGGCCTGATGGTGACCGAGACCCGCGCGGAGATCGCCGAGCGGCGGGAAGCGGGACCGCGCCAGCGCCCGGCGCCGCTGCCCTCGCGGCTCAGCGCCGAGGAATTGGCGGCGCATCAGGCGTTCATCGCGACGCTGGGCGAGGCCGCGCTCTGGAAGGAATACGCGGCCGGCGAGGCGTAATCCGCACCGCCAGCCGCGAGACGTTTGGGCCTCAGGAAGCGAGCACGTTGCTCGGCTGGGTCTTGGCCATGCGCTGGCGATACAGCGTCACGAAATCCACCGGATCGATCATCAGCGGCGGGAAGCCGCCATTGCGCACCGTGTCGGCCACGATCTGGCGGGCGAACGGGAACAGCATGCGCGGGCACTCGATCATGATGAACGGGTGCACGGTTTCCTGGGCCACGTTCTGGGCGCGGAAGATGCCGGCATAGGAGAGTTCCAGCGCGAACAGGGTCTTGCCGGCGAGCTCGGCCTTGGCCTCGATCTTCAGCTCGACCTCGAATTCGGATTCGCGCACCGGCTTGGCGCCGACATTGATCTGGATGCCGATCTGAGGCTGACCGCCGCCGGCGAGCGATTCCGGCGCGCCGGGATTCTCGAAGGACAGGTCCTTGATGTACTGGGTCAGGACCTGCAGCGTGGGCATCGCAGTGGTGTTTTCGGTCTCGGCCATCTCAAATCTCCGTGGAGCGCCTTGGTCGGCGCGGGCGCGCCGGCGCATGTGCCGCCGGGTCGGTCAACTCCGCCGCGGTCGGTCTTTTCAAGCAAAGGGCGCGTGTCGCTAACACGGTTGCCGACCGCTCACAAGGCGGCAGGCGGTCTCGACGCCGCGCCCGTGGCGGCACGTCCCGTTGCCGCGGGGTGCCCGCTTGCACTAGTGTCACAATGAACGGCCGCCCAAAGGCCACCGCCAAGGACACTGGCAAGGTCACTCTTGCGTGCTTGGATGTGACCTAGCGGCACGGCAGCACTGGCCAAATCGGCTAAACGTCGTACATAGGCATTCATGGCCCGCGTTTTCGTCCGCGCCGGACGAAGGGCGGCCCCACCAGACACCGAGCATTCCCGGCGCCCCCGGGGGTGACGAGCAGCGGCAAGAACAACGTGTTCGATATTTATACGATCATCTTCCTGGCCTTGGCCGTGTTCATCTTCATACGGCTGCGCAGCGTGCTCGGACAGCGCACCGGGCGCGAGCGGCCGCCTTACGACCCCTATTCGCGCCGCGACGCCGCCAATGCCCCGGCCGGCGCGCCCGACAAGGTGGTGAACTTCCCCGGAAAGGCTGAGACGGCGAATGTGCCCGAGCTGGTGGAACCCGTCGAGGCGGGCGAGCCGGCGCCGGCGCGCTGGGCTGGCATCGCCGAGGTTGGCTCGGCGGTGGCCAATGGGCTCGACGCCATCGCCGCGCAGGAGCGCGGCTTCGATGCCAAGCACTTCCTGGAAGGCGCGCGCGGCGCCTATGAGATGATCGTCGTCGCCTTCGCCGAGGGCGACCGCGCCACGCTGAAGAACCTGCTGGCCAAGGATGTCTATGACGGCTTCAACGCCGCCATCGCCGAGCGCGAATCGCGCGGCGAGAAGATGGAGACGCGGTTTGTCGGCATCCAGAAGGCGGACATCATCGAGGCGCTGGTGCGCGGGCGCACCGCGCAGATCACGCTGCGCTTCGTCTCGCAGCTGATCTCGGTGACGCGCGACAAGGCCGGCGCGGTGATCGACGGCGATGCCGAGCAGGTGGTCGACGTCACCGATGTGTGGACGTTTGCCCGCGACATCGGCGCCCGCGATCCGAACTGGAAGCTGGTCGCCACCGAAGCTGCTTCGTGAGAACATGACGAGGTGCGCGCTCATCTCGTCACCCTTCTTGCGTCCGGCCTTCTAGCGGGACTGATCGCGGCGCCCGGGGCCTTCGCCACCGGGCATCGTCCGCTGCGCGCGCTGCCCGCCCCGCTGTTTTCCCAGGCCGTGCTGGAGCCGACCAGCTTTGCCGCGCTCGACGGCTGGAGCGCGGACGATCCGCGCCCCGCGCTCGCCGCCTTCCGCCGGAGCTGCCGGGTCCTGCAACGCGGCGCCGACACGGCCAACCCGCCGCGCCCGATGTTCGCCGCGCTGCGCGGCGTGTGCGCGCAGGCGGCATCCCTGCCACGCCATCCCTCACAATCGCGGGCGCGGGCGTTTTTCGAACGGCATTTCCGCCCCTTCTTCATTTCGGCGATCGGCGAGCCGGAGGGGTTTCTCACCGGCTATTACGAGCCGGAAGTCGACGGCTCGCGCACCCGCTCCGACATCTACGCCACCCCGCTCTACGCCCGGCCGAAGGACCTGGTGCTGCGCGCCCCGCCGCCCGACGGCCCGCCCGCCAACAAGGGCGAGGCATTTCGGCGCGAGGGCGATGCGCTGGTGCCCTATTACGACCGTGCTGCGATCGAGGACGGCGCGCTGAAGGAAAAGGGGCTGGAGATCGCCTGGATCCGCGATCCGGCGGACGCGTTCTTCGCCCATATTCAGGGCTCGCTCAGGGTCCGCCTGCCCGATGGCGGCGTGTTGCGGCTGAACTATGATGGCCATAACGGCCAGCGCTACACCCCGATCGGCCGGCTGCTGGTCGAGCGCGGGCTGGTGCCGCGCGAGAAGATGTCGATGGACGCGATCCGCGCCTATATCGCCGAGCACCCTGAGGAGGGGCGCGAGCTGATGCGGCAGAACCGCTCCTACATCTTCTTCCGCGAGGTCCGTAACCTTGGGCCCGATGACGGCGCGGTGGGCGCGCAGGGCCTGCCGCTGACGGCGGGACGGTCCATCGCCGTCGACCGGTTGCTGCATGTCTACGGCACGCCGTTCTATCTCGATGCCGAGTTGCCGACCGGCGCGGACGGGGCGATCGAGCCGTTCCGGCGGCTCACCGTCGCGCAGGATACCGGCTCGGCGATCATCGGGCCGGCGCGGGCCGACATCTTCTTTGGTGCCGGCGATGAGGCCGGCTCGATTGCCGGGCGCATCCGCCATCCCGGCCGCTTCGCGATCCTGCTGCCCAAGGCGCTGGACTTCACGCGCCACCGCGCGCCGCTTCCTATGCCGCGTCCGAATATTCCGGGAGCGGAATGATGTCGGAGGGCGACGAGAAACCAGCCGGCTCGCGCCGTCGCCGCCCATTGCGGGCGGATGAGAAGCTGCTCTGGGAGCATGTGACCCGCTCGGTGCGCGAGATGCGCCCTGCTCCCAAGCGTCGCCCGGCCGCCCCGGTGATTGAAGAGGCCGCGGCTCCGGAAGTGGCTGCGCCGGAAAAGCGCGCCAAACCCGCGAAGGTGGCGCCGGTGAAGCCCGCTCCGCCGCCTAAGGCGCCGTCGCCCCCTCCGCTGGCACCGCTGGAGCCGAAGACCCGGCGCCGCCTGTCGCGCGGGGCGGAGGTCGATGCCCGGCTCGATCTCCACGGGCTGACCCAGGCCTCGGCCCATGCCCGGCTCAACGCCTTCCTGCGCGGGGCGCAGGGCGCGGGGCATTCGCTGGTGCTGGTGATCACCGGAAAGGGCTCGTCCGGCGCGGAGGGCGGCATGCTGTTCCATGGCGAAGGCCGCGGCGTGCTGCGACGTCTGGTGCCGCAATGGCTGTCGGCGCCGGAGATGCGCGGGATCGTGATCGGCTTCGAGACCGCTGCGCGCGGCCATGGCGGCGAGGGTGCGCTTTACGTCCGGGTGCGCCGGATAAGGGGGGACGGGCGATGACCCCGTTCGGCCGCCGCATGCGCGAGATGCGCGCCGAGCGCGGGGTGACGCTCTCGCAGATGGCCGAGCAGATCGGCGTCTCGGCCGCCTATCTCTCGGCGCTGGAGCACGGCAAGCGCGGCCAGCCGACCTGGCTGATGCTCCAGCGTATCATGGCCTATTTCAACGTGATCTGGGACGAGGCGGAGGCGCTGCGCCTGCTGGCGGAGATGTCCGACCCGCGCGTGGTGGTGGACACCGCCGGCCTGTCGCCGGAAGCCACCGAACTCGCCAATCTGCTGGCCCGCGAGATCGCAAGCCTCCCGCCCGAGGCGGTGGCGGAGCTGTTGGGCCGGCTGAAGATCCTCAGCCGGCCGGGATGACAGCAACCGGTTTCACGTGAAACCGGGCCCGTCGTTCCGTAGCCGAATCAAAGGATGAAGCGGCTCAGATCGGTGTTGCTGGCGAGGTCCTTCACCCGGTCGCGCACATAGGCGCCGTCGATCGTCACGATCTCGCCAGCGCGGTCGGTGGCGGTGAAGGACAGGTCATCGAGCACGCGCTCGATCACCGTCTGCAGCCGCCGCGCCCCGATGTTCTCCACCGTGGCATTGACCTGCACCGCGATGTCCGCGATCGCCTCAACCGCGTCCTCGGTGACATCCAGCGTCACGCCCTCCGTGCCCATCAGCGCCACCGACTGCTTGACCAGGCTCGCCTCGGTCTCGGTGAGGATACGCTTGAAATCCTCGCGGGTCAGCGCTTCCAGCTCGACGCGGATCGGCAGGCGGCCCTGAAGTTCCGGCAGCAGGTCCGACGGCTTGGAGACATGGAACGCGCCCGAGGCGATGAACAGGATGTGGTCGGTCTTCACCGGGCCGTGCTTGGTGGAGACGGTGGTGCCCTCGATCAGCGGCAGCAGGTCGCGCTGCACGCCCTCGCGTGACACATCGGCGCCGCCGCGGCGCTCGGAACCGGCGATCTTGTCGATCTCGTCGAGGAACACGATGCCGTGCTCCTCGACCGCGCGGATCGCCTCCTGAACGGTGGCTTCCTGGTCGATCAGCTTGTCGGCCTCTTCCGACAGCAAAAGCGGATGGGCTTCCTTGACGGTGACGCGGCGCGGGCGTGAGCGGCCGCCAAACGCCTTGCCGAGCATGTCGCCAATGTTCACCGCGCCCATATGCGCGCCCGGCATGCCGGGAATCTCGAACATCGGCATGCCCTGACCACCGCCGGACGAAATCTCGACCTCGACCTCCTTGTCGTCGAGCAGCCCGTCGCGGAGCTTCTTGCGGAAGCTCTCGCGGGTGCCGGGCGAGGCGGTGGCGCCGACCAGCGCATCGAGCACGCGCTCCTCGGCGGCGAGATGCGCCTTGGCCTCGACATCCTTGCGGCGGACTTCCCGCACCAGCCCGATGCCGATCTCCACGAGGTCGCGCACGATCTGCTCGACGTCGCGGCCGACATAGCCGACCTCGGTGAACTTGGTGGCCTCGACCTTGAGGAAGGGCGCGCCCGCCAGCTTGGCGAGGCGGCGGGAAATCTCGGTCTTGCCGACGCCGGTGGGGCCGATCATCAGGATGTTCTTGGGCAGAACCTCCTCGCGCAGATGGCCTTCGAGCTGCTGGCGCCGCCAGCGGTTGCGCAGGGCGATCGCCACCGCGCGCTTGGCCTTGTGCTGGCCGACGATGTAGCGGTCGAGTTCGGAGACGATTTCACGGGGCGAGAAATTGGTCATGCGGGTTCTTTCACGCGGGGAGGCGACCGGGCGGGATCAGCCGATCGATTCCACGACCACGTTCTGGTTGGTGTAGATGCAGATGTCGGCGGCGATGGCGAGGCTCTTGCGCACGATCTCTTCCGGGCTCTTGCCGGAATCCGCCAGCGCGCGGGCGGCGGCGAGCGCATAGGAGCCGCCCGAGCCGATGGCCGCGATGCCGTTCTCCGGCTCCAGCACGTCGCCGGTGCCGGTGAGGACGAGCGTGATATTGGCGTCGGCGACGATCATCATCGCCTCCAGCCGGCGCAGATAGCGATCGGTGCGCCAGTCCTTGGCGAGCTCGACCGCGGCGCGCTGGAGCTGGCCGGGATACTGCTCCAGCTTGGCTTCCAGCCGCTCGAACAGGGTGAAGGCGTCGGCGGTGGCGCCGGCGAAGCCACCAATGACGTCGCCGCGTCCGAGACGGCGCACCTTGCGGGCATTGGACTTCATCACCGTGGCGCCGAGCGTCACCTGGCCGTCGCCGCCAATGGTGACGCGGCCACCCTCGCGCACGGAGACGATGGTGGTGCCGTAAATGGTGTCGGGGGAATGGTTCATGAGGGACTCCGGTACAGAGCCCATACTTAGGAAGCCGTTGCCCCGATGCAACATCACGGCATCGGGCGCCACAACAACGTCGGCACAAGGGCGCCCAGCACCAGCACGCCACCCAGGATCAGGAACACGTCGGCGGGCACCGCCACCAGCAGGCCCGTGAGCAGGCCGGCGGCGAAGACGGACAGCGCGACACCGGCATTGGCGATGCCGAGCGCCCAGCCGCGCTCGCTCTCGTCCACCGCCGAGGAGATCGCCGCAAGCAAGGTGATGAAAGCGAGAATGTTGGTCATGGTCGAGAGCAGCGCCAGCGTCACCTGCCCCCAGCCCGGCAGGGGTAGGCCGCTGGCGACCAGCACCAGACCGCAGCCCGCCAGTCCGATCAGCGTCACCGGCTTGTCGCTGGCAAAGCACGTCCGCACCAGCCGGTAACCGACCGCGGATGAGAGGGCGCAGCCAATGCCCATCACCATGGAGAACAGGCCGAGATCGGCCGTGCTGTAGCCATAGGAACGCTGCATCTCGATGAGGATGAAGGTGTAGTAGATCAGGAAGCCGAGCTGGAACAGGAAGAACGCGGCGCCCGGCTTCCACACCGCGGGCCGCTCCGCAAGGCGCGCGAGCAGCCGAAAGGGCTGTTTCCAGTCGAGCCGGATCTGGCGGCGCGCCGTGTCGCCGGCGAACTGCGCCTGCGACAGCGCCACCAGCGTGACGACGCACAGGGCCATCGCGACGATCAGCGGCAGCCGGAAGCTCCAATGACCGAGCACCCCGCCAATCGCCGGGCCGGCCACCATGCCGAGCGTGTTGACCAGCACCACCTGCGCCATGGCGGCGCTTCGCTGGTCCGCCGGGGCGGCATCGACCACGCAGGCCTGCGCGATCGGCGCGGTACCGGCCATCAAACCGCAACCCAGCCGGCCGGCGAAGAACAGCCAGAGATGGCCGATCTCCAGCGCGCCCCACATCAGCGCATAGCCCGAGGCAAGGCCGGCCATGCAGATCATCAGCGTCCGCCGCCGTCCCAACCCGTCGGACAGGTCGCCGAGCAGCGACGAGCCGAAGAACATGCCGATGGGAAACAGCGCAAAGGCGAGCGATAGCAGCAGGTCGCGGGTTGCCGGCCCGTAGGCCGTGACGATCCAGGGGCTCGCGAACAGGGCGACGATAAGCGGATACATCAGTCCGAAGGACAGGATGTCGATGAACACCGCCAGAAACAGCGGAAAGCGGGCGCGAAGCGTGGCGAGGTCCATCGGCACTCCGTCGTGAGGTGGCAATCAGCCTTGTCGGCTAAGCGGGCGTCGCGAGCTTATCCCCGATATGGCATCTGCGTCACAATGCTGCTAAGACGCCGGCTCTTTCCGGGAGCCCTATCCGCCCAGGATTCATAAGCCATGCGCACGGCCAGCATCACCCGCGCCACCAAGGAAACCGATATCCGCCTTTCCGTGAACCTCGACGGCACGGGCAAGGGGACCATCGCGACCGGCGTCGGCTTCTTCGACCATATGCTCGACCTGCTGGCGCGCCATTCGCGCATCGACATGGACATCACCGCGAAGGGCGACACCCATATCGACTTCCACCACACGGTGGAGGATGTCGGCATCGCGCTCGGCCAGGCGGTGAAGACCGCGCTCGGCGACATGCGCGGCGTCACCCGCTATGCCAGCCTCCATTTGCCGATGGACGAGACGCTGACCCGCGTCGCGCTCGACATTTCCGGCCGGCCGTTCCTGGTGTTCCGCACCGAGTTCGCGGTCGCGAAGATCGGCGAGTTCGACACCGAGCTGGTGCGCGAGTTCTTTCAGGCCTTCGCCATCAATGCCGGGCTCACCTTGCACGTCGAGACGCTGTACGGCGCCAATGCGCACCATATAGCGGAGAGCTGCTTCAAGGGCCTCGCCCGCGCGCTGCGGGCGGCGGTGGCGATCGATCCGGCGGCGGCGGGGGAAATCCCTTCCACCAAGGGCAGCCTCGGCGGCTGAGCCTGAAGGACGTGTGAACCATGGCGGTGTGGACCGTTTTCGTGCCCGACGAGGGCGACGGCGCGCTTGCCGGCTCGCAATGGGCCGAGCGGGTGGTGCTGGTGCGTGAGAAATTCTCCTGGAGCGCGCTGCTGTTCGCGCCGCTGGTGCTGCTGCGCCACCGGCTGTGGCTGGCGCTGCTGTTCTATGCGGCGTTTCAGGGCGCGCTGGCTTTCGCGATCCATCAGCTCGATCTCGGCGATGCCGGCGACGTGCTCTATACCTTTGCGCATCTGGTGGTGGCGTTCGAGCTGCCGGCGCTGCGCCGTGCCAAGCTGGTAGCGCGCGGCTATGAGGAACTCGGCGCGCTGATCGCCCCGACGCTGGACGCCGCCGAGCAGCGCTTCTTCGACGGAGAGGCCGGCGGCGTTCCCGCGTCCTCCTCCTCGATGCTGCGCGCGCCCTCCCGCGCGGTGCTCGGCCTGTTTCCGGAGGCGATGGGCCGATGAGCCGTAACAATGCGAGCCGCGATAACTCGGTCGTCCTGATCGATTATGGCTCGGGCAATCTGCACTCGGCCGGCAAGGCGCTGGAGCGCGCCGCGCGCGAAGGTGGCACCAACCGTCCGGTCGTCGTCACCGCCGACCCGGATGCCGTGCGCCGCGCCGACCGCATCGTGCTGCCGGGCGTCGGCGCCTATGCCGATTGCCGGCGCGGGCTCGACACGGTGCCCGGCATGGTCGAGGCACTGACCGAGGCGGTGATCGGCGAGGGGCGGCCGTTTCTCGGCATCTGCGTCGGTCTCCAGCTCATGGCCTCGCGCGGGCTGGAGCATGGCGTCACCACGGGCCTCGGCTGGATCGAGGGCGATGTGGTGAAGCTGGAGCCGGACGAGGCCGGGCTCAAGATTCCCCATATGGGATGGAATTCGCTCGAGGCGCATCGCGCCCACCCGCTGCTCGACGGAATTCCCACCGGCGCGGGCGGGCTCGATGCCTATTTCGTCCATTCCTATCATCTGGCCGCGCGGCGGTCGCAGGACGTGGTGGCCACCGCCGATTACGGCGGCAAGGTCACGGCCATGGTGGCGCGCGACAATCTCGCCGGCACGCAGTTCCATCCCGAGAAGAGCCAGCGCCTCGGCCTCGCCCTTCTCGCCAATTTCCTGAAGTGGGCGCCGTGATCCTCTTTCCCGCGATCGATCTCAAGGAAGGCATGTGCGTGCGCCTGAAGCAGGGCGACATGGCGCAGGCCACCGTGTTCAACCACGACCCCGCCCAGCAGGCCGGTGAGTTCCAGCGGCAGGGCTTCCGCTACCTGCACATCGTCGATCTCGACGGTGCCTTCGCCGGCCGCCCGGTGAACGCGCAGGCGGTGGAGCGTATCCTGGAAACCGTGTCGATGCCGGTGCAGCTCGGCGGCGGCATACGCGACCTGTCGGGCGTGGAAGGCTGGCTGGAGAAGGGCATCACCCGCGTGATCCTCGGCACGGCGGCGGTGCGCGATCCGGCCTTCGTGAAGGAAGCGGCGCGCCGCTTCCCCGGCCGCGTCGCGGTCGGGCTCGACGCCAAGGACGGGCGCGTCGCGGTGGAAGGCTGGGCGGAGACCTCGGACCTCACCGCGCTGGAGCTGGCGCGGCGCTTCGAGGATGCCGGCGTGAGCGCCATCATCTACACCGACATCGCGCGTGACGGGCTGCTCAAGGGCCTCAATCTCGAGGCCACCATCGCGCTGGCCGAGGCGATTTCGATCCCGGTTGTCGCCTCGGGCGGGCTTGCCTCGATCGAGGACGTGAAGGCCCTGCTGGAGCCGCGCGCGAACAAGCTGGAAGGCGCCATCACCGGCCGCGCGCTCTATGACGGCCGGCTCGACCCCCATGCCGCGCTGGCGCTGGTGGCGGGGATGGAGCGAAAGGCGTCCGCCTCATGAGCGCCTCGCACCTCAAGGTCCGTGTCATCCCGTGCCTCGACGTGAAGGACGGGCGCGTCGTCAAGGGCGTGAAATTCGTCGATCTGCGCGATGCCGGCGATCCGGTGGAGGCCGCCAAGGCCTATGACGCGGCCGGTGCGGATGAATTGTGCTTCCTCGACATCGCCGCCACCCACGAGAATCGCGGCACCATGATCGACGTGGTGTCGCGCACCGCCGAGCAGTGCTTCATGCCGCTGACCGTCGGTGGGGGCGTGCGCACGGTGGAGGACATCCGCGCGCTGCTGAACGCCGGCGCCGACAAGGTGTCGATCAACTCCGCCGCGGTGGCGCGCCGCGAATTCGTGCGCGAGGCGGCGGATAAGTTCGGCGAGCAGTGCATCGTGGTCGCCATCGACGCCAAGAAGGTGTCCGTCGAGGGCGAGCCGGACCGCTGGGAGATCTTCACCCATGGCGGGCGCAGGCGCACCGGCCTCGACGCGGTGGCATTCGCCCGCGAGGTGGTGGCGCTGGGCGCGGGCGAACTGCTTTTGACCTCGATGGACCGCGACGGCACCGGCGAGGGCTTCGACCTCGCGCTGACCCGCGCCATTTCCGACGCCGTGCCGGTGCCGGTGATCGCCTCGGGCGGTGTCGGCATTCTCGACCATCTGGTCGACGGCATCGCCCGGGGCGGCGCCTCGGCGGTGCTGGCGGCCTCGATCTTCCATTTCGGCACCTTCACCATCGGCGAGGCCAAAAGGCGGCTCGCCGAGGCCGGGCTGCCGGTGCGCGCCGCCGGAATGGAGGGCTGACCCATGAGCGAGAGCAAACCCCGCGTCGATTTCGACGCGCTGGCGGCCATCGTGGCGCAGCGCGCCGGGGCCGATGCCGGCGCCTCCTATACCCGTAGCCTCATCGAGAAGGGCGTCGCCAAATGCGCGCAGAAGCTCGGCGAGGAGGCGGTGGAGACCGCGCTCGCCGCCGTCGCCGCTGATACCAAAGCGGTCGTTTCCGAGGCGGCCGATCTTCTCTACCATCTCGCCGTGCTGCTGCAGGTGCGCGGCGTGCCGCTGGAAGACATATATGCGGAACTTGGCCGGCGGACGGCCCAGAGCGGCCTTGAGGAAAAGGCGTCGCGACCCAAGGGCTGACACCCCCGTCGCGCGATCTGGTTCCTTGCCGGCTCATCATTTGGTATATGGTCGACCAATGCCCGGCGGCCTAAATGTCCGGGCGAGCGATCTGGGGAAGCGCCGATGGACCTGAAGCTCGACAGCATGGGGCTCTCGCCCTTCCGCAATTTCACGCGCGGGGAATGGGCGAAGCTGCGCGCCGACACGCCCCAGCCCTTGCAGCCGGCCGAGGTCGCGCGGCTTCAGGGCTTGAACGATCGGCTCTCCATCGCCGAGATCGAGGATATCTACCTGCCGCTGTCGCGGTTGCTGTCGATGTATGTCGGCTCGGCGCAGAAGCTGTACCGCGCCATGCAGAAATTCCTCGGCCCCGAGGAAGGCGGCAAGATGCCCTTCATCATCGGCGTCGCCGGCTCGGTGGCGGTGGGTAAGTCCACCACCTCGCGCGTGCTGCAGGCGCTGCTGGCGCGCTGGCCCAACACACCGAAGGTCGCCCTCGTCACCACCGACGGTTTCCTGCTGCCCAATGCGGTGCTGGAAAGCGAAGGGCTGATGCAGCGCAAGGGCTTCCCGGAAAGCTACGACCTGCCGGCGCTGCTGCATTTCCTCTCCGACATCAAGGCCGGGCGCCGGCCGGCGCGCGCGCCGGTCTACAGCCACTTCAACTACGACGTGACGCCCAACGAGATGGTCGAGGTCGACCAGCCCGATATTCTGATCGTCGAGGGGCTGAACGTGCTCCAGACCTCGCGCCCGCCCAAGGATGGCAAGGGCATTCCCTTCGTCTCCGATTTCTTCGACTTCAAGATCTACATCGACGCCGACGAGGCGATACTGGAGCGCTGGTATGTCGAGCGCTTCATGCGGCTGCGCGCCACCGCCTTCCGCGACCCGGCGGCCTATTTCCATCGCTATTCCGGCATCACCGACAATGAGGCCGACGCCACGGCGCGCGGCATATGGCGCACCATCAACCTGGTGAACCTGCGCGAGAACATCCTGCCGACCCGCCAGCGCGCCGACCTGATCCTGCGCAAGGGCGGCGATCACGAGGTCGAGGCGGTGGCGCTGAGGAAGCTCTGAACCGGCGCGGCGCCGGCGGAAACGGGAAAGCGCCATGACCAGCCCGATCGAACTCGCCCCCGGCTGCCTGTGGTGGCAGGGCTGGCTGTCGCGGGACCAGCAGCAGGCGCTGGCCGATGACTTGCGCGCGCTGCTCGCAGAGGCGCCGCTGTTCACCCCGCGCATGCCGCGCACCGGCAAGCCGTTCACGGTGCGCATGTCCAATTGCGGGCCGCTGGGCTGGGTGTCGGATGAGGCGGGTTATCGCTACCAGCCGCTCCATCCCGAGACCGGCCAGCCGTGGCCGCCCTTCCCGCGCGTGCTGCTGCGCGCCTGGGACGAGCTCGCCGCCTGCCCCGCCCCGCCGGAAGCCTGCCTGATCAACTGGTATGGCGAGGGCGCGCGCATGGGGCTGCACCAGGACCGCGACGAGGAGGAGTTCGGCGCGCCGGTGCTCTCGCTTTCGCTGGGCGACACTGCGGTGTTCCGCATCGGCGGCACCAAGCGCAACGACCCCACCCGCTCGATCCGCCTCGCCTCGGGTGACGCGCTGCTGCTGTCCGGCGCCAGCCGGCTGGCGTTTCACGGCATCGACCGCATCCTGCCGGGCTCCTCGACGCTGCTGAAACAGCCGGGGCGGATCAATCTGACGTTACGTCGCGTGCATCGCACTGATGACGCGGCGGCGGGCGCGTTATAAGGCAGGAGAGCCGCTACCGCGGTCGCAGAGCCTCAAGGAGACTGGATTGCGCCGTTTCGCCAAGGCCCTTTTGGGCATCTTCCTGCTGCTGGGCCTGAGCTTTCCAGCGGCGGCACAGGCCGTGTTCCCCAATCAGGGCTCGATCGGCCTCGTGCCTCCCGCCGGCATGACCGAGATTCCCGGCGTCGGCGGTTTCGAGGACCGCGCCGCCAAGGCGTCGATCCTGATCGTCGAACTGCCGCCCGGCGCCTATGACACCATCCTCCAGACCTTCGAGCCGCAGGCGCTGCAGGCCAAGGGCGTGACGGTCGAGGACCGGCGCGACATCGAGCTGGCAGACGGGCACAAGGCGGTGCTGCTCACCGGCTACCAGAGCGTGGGCGCCATCGCGCTCAAGAAATGGATCATGCTCGCCGAGGGCAAGGGCCAGACCGCGATGATCACGGTGCAGTTCCCCGAGGAGTCCGCCGCCCGCTATTCCGACGAGGCGATCGAGACGGCGCTGAAAAGCCTCGCCTTCCGCGCGCCGCCGACCCAGGAGGAAATGCTGGCGCGGCTCCCCTTCACCATTTCCGATCTCGGCGGCTTCCGGGTGCTGCGCGTGCTCGGCGGCTCGGCGGTGCTGCTGACCGGGGCCGGCCCCGATGCCAAGGGTGGCGACGTGCTGCCCTATTTCATCGTCGGCGTGGCGCGCGGCGAGATTCGCGAGGACGAGCGCGAAAGCCTCGCCAAGCGGGCGCTGGCCAGCATTCCCGGCGTCAAGGACATCCGCCCCGAGCGCGGCGGCCCGCTCAGGATCGCCGGCCAGCCCGGCGTCGAGATCATCGCCAAGGGCACCGAGGTGCAGACCGGCAAGCCGGTGAAGGTGGCGCAATGGCTGAGCTTCGGCCGCGGCAGCTATCTGCGCATGGTCGGGGTGATGCCGGAGGAAGGCTTCGAGGAGAACTTTACCCGCCTGCGCTCCCTGCGCGACGCGGTGCAGATGCGCTAACGCCTCATCGACAGAGCCGGCAGCGAGGCGTCTCGCCGCCGGCCCGCTGACTTACTTGCTCTCGGCGGTGCCGGGCTCGGACGGCGCGGCCGCCTTCGGCCCGCCCTTCGACACGCCGACCAGCGCGGGACGCAGCACGCGCCCGCCGATCGTGTAGCCGGGCTGGATCACCTGCACCACCGTGCCCGAGGGTACTTCGGGATTGGGCACCTCGAACATCGCCTGGTGCAGGTTCGGATCGAACTTGGCGCCTTCCGCCTCGATCCGCGCCACGCCATGCTTGCTCAGGGTCTGCGTCAGCGCGCGGGCGGTGAGGTCGATGCCCTCCAGCAGCGTCTTCAGCGTGCCTTCGGCCTTCTCGCGCGCCTCGGCGTCGATGGTGGAGAGCGCGCGCTCGAAATCGTCGGCCACGGTCACCACGTCGCGGGCGAAGCCGGTGATGCCGTACACCTTGGCGTCCGCCACTTCGCGCTCGGCACGGCGGCGCACATTGTCGGCTTCGGCGAAGGCGCGCAGGAACTTGTCCTTCAACGCGGCGACCTCGGCCTCAAGCCGCTCCTTCTCCGCCGCGAACTGCGCGGCGACCGTGTCGGCGGCCTCGGTGGCCGCTTCCTGCGCGGGATCGACGGCGATGCCTTCCTGGAGGGAGGCTTCCGCCGCAGCGTCAGGGTCTTCCGCCGGGTTGCGGGTATCGTCGCTCATGGAAAACCTCGTCGGGAACGTCAGATTTCGTCGCGCGTGCGTATGCCGCGCAACGCCTGCCATATCGGGTGCGGGGCTCAAAAATCAAGCTGCGTCTATGCCGGAGCCCGACAGGACGCGGCTCACCACCCGCGCGGTGAAGTCCACCATGGGCACGATGCGCGCATAGTTCAGCCGGGTCGGGCCGATCACGCCGAGCACGCCCACCACGCGGCCCTGCCCGTCGCGATAGGGCGCGACGATGGTGGAGGAGCCCGAGAGCGAGAACAGCTTGTTCTCCGAGCCGATGAAGATGCGCAGCCCCTGCGCGTCCTCCGCCCGGCCCAGAAGGTCGACCACCTCCTGCTTGGCTTCGAGGTCGTCGAACAGCAGTCGCACCCGCTCCAGGTCCTCGATGGCCTTGAGGTCCTGCAGCAGCCGGGTCTGGCCGCGCACGATGAGGCGCCGCTCCGCCTTGTCGCCGCCGGACCAGCTCGCCAGCCCGGTCTCGACCACGCGGGCGGTGATCTCGTCGAGCTCGGCACGGCGGGCGGTGAGCACGCGCTCCACCTCGGCGCGCAGCTCGGCCAGCGTGCGACCGCGGGTGCGGGCATTGAGGAAATTGGTGGCCTCGACCAGCGCGGAGGCCGGAAGCCCGGTCGGCAGCGGCACCAGCCGGTTTTCGACCTCGCCATCCTCGGAGACCAGGATCAGCAGCGCGCGGGTCGGGTCGAGCGCCACGAATTCGATGTGCTTGAGCCGTGTGTCGCTCTTGGTGGTGGTCACGACGCCGGCGCCGCGCGACAGGCCGGACAGCAGGGTCGAGGCTTCCGAAAGCACGCCTTCCACGGTCTGGGCGCGGGCGGCGGCGCGCACCTGCGCCTCGATCGAATTGCGCTCGTCCTCGGAGACGTCGCCGATTTCCAGCAGCGCGTCGACGAAGAAGCGCAGGCCGCGCTCGGTGGGCAGCCGGCCGGCGCTGGTGTGGGGCGCGAAGATCAGCCCAGCGGCTTCGAGGTCCGCCATGACGTTGCGCACCGAGGCCGGCGACAGCGTCATGGGAATGAGGCGCGAGATGTTGCGCGAGCCCGCCGGCTCGCCGGTCGCCAGATAGGTCTCGACGATCTGCCGGAAGATCTCGCGCGAGCGCTCGTCCAGCCGGGCGAGCGAAGGGGCGGTGGAAGCCAGCAGCGGATCGAGAGCCATGGGCGACATATTCCTCAGGAACGGCGAATCCCAATAATCGGCATTCGCCGGCCCGCGTTCAAGGCCGCGCATTGCGTGCCTGCCCGCCGGCCCTTAAAAGGGCGCTCCAAACCGTTCAGGAGAGTTCCATGCGCCCGTCCCGCCGCACACCCGACGAGATGCGAGCCGTCAGCTTCGAGCGCGGCGTGCTGCGCCACGCGGAAGGCTCGTGCCTCGTGAAGTTCGGCGAGACCCATGTTCTGGTGGCCGCGACGCTGGAAGAGCGCCTGCCGCCGTGGCTCAAGGGGCAGGGCCGTGGCTGGGTCACCGCCGAATACGGCATGCTGCCGCGCGCCACCCATGAGCGCACCCGCCGCGAGGTGACCACCGGCAAGCCTTCCGGCCGCACCCAGGAAATCCAGCGCCTGATCGGGCGCTCGCTGCGCGCGGTGGTCGATCTGGAAAAGCTCGGCGAGCGCCAGATCACCGTCGATTGCGACGTGATCCAGGCCGATGGCGGCACCCGCACCGCCTCGATCACCGGCGCGTGGATCGCGCTGCATGACTGCCTGAGCTGGATGAAGACCCGCGGCATGATCTCCACCGTGCCGCTGCGCGACCATATCGCCGCCGTCTCCTGCGGCATCGTCAAGGGCGAGCCCCGGCTCGATCTCGATTATGTCGAGGATTCCGACGCCGACACCGACGTGAACTTCGTCATGACCGGCGCCGGCGGCTTCGTCGAGGTGCAGGGCACGGCGGAGAAGACCCCCTTCACCGAAGAGGAGTTCAACGCCATGCTCGGCCTCGCCCGCAAGGGCATCGGCAAGCTGGTCGACCTCCAGAAGCTCGCGGTTGCGTGAGGGAAGGCCCCAAAATGGCTGAGAGCAGGCGCCTCGAAGGCCGGGTGGTGATCGCCACCCACAATGCCGGCAAGCTCGAAGAGATGCGCGGCCTCCTGGCGCCCTATGGCGTCGAGGCGGTGTCGGCCGGCGATCTCGGCCTGCCCGAGCCCGAGGAGACCGGGCTGACCTTCGGCGAGAACGCCCGCATCAAGGCGTTCTCGGCGGCCAAGCTCACCGGCCTGCCGGCCTTCGCCGATGATTCCGGCCTGTGCGTGGAAGCGCTCGGCGGCGCGCCGGGGCTCTATACCGCGCGCTGGGCCGGCCCGGAGAAGGACTTCATGGCGGCGATGACCCGCGTGGAGGAGGAACTGCGCGACGCCGACGCCAATCTCCCCGGCCAGCGCCGCGCCTATTTCATCTCCGCGCTCTGCGTCGCCTGGCCGGACGGCCATGCCGAGGATTTCGAGGGCGTGGTGTGGGGCACGCTGGTGTGGCCCCCGCGCGGGCCGGCCGGCTTCGGCTACGACCCGATGTTCCAGCCCGACGGCCATGAGCGCACCTTCGGCGAGATGACCGGCGCCGAGAAGCACGGCCTGTCGCCGCTCGGCCGCGGCCTGTCGCACCGCGCCCGCGCCTTCATTTCGCTGGCGCAGGCCTGTTTCGGGGCCCGCTTCGATGATGTCCGCCTCGGCTGAACCGCCGGCGGACCCCGGCTTCGGCGTTTATGTGCATTGGCCGTTCTGCAAGGCCAAATGCCCGTATTGCGACTTCAATTCCCATGTCCGGCACGCCCCGCCGGACCAGGCGCGCTTCGTCGCGGCGTTCCGCGCCGAGATCGCCCATACCCGCGCGCGCAACGGCCAGCGCCGGACCCAGAGCGTGTTCTTCGGCGGTGGCACGCCCTCACTGATGGAGCCGGCGACCGTCGGCGCGATCCTGGACGCCATCCATGAGGCGTGGCCGATCGACGCCCGCGCGGAAATCACGCTGGAGGCGAACCCGACCAGCGTGGAGGCCACCCGCTTCGCCGGCTATCGGGCCGCCGGCGTCAATCGCGTGTCGCTCGGTGTGCAGGCATTGGACGACGCCTCGCTTAAAAGCCTCGGGCGCATGCACACGGCGGACGAGGCCTTGGCGGCGGTGGCGGTGGCGCGCGCGGCGTTCGAGCGGGTGTCGTTCGATCTGATCTATGCCCGCCCCGACCAGACGCCGGAAGCCTGGCGGGCCGAGCTGCTGCGGGCGATCGCCGAGGGCGGCGACCATCTCTCGCTCTACCAGCTCACCATCGAGGACGGCACGCCGTTTGCGGCCCTTCACCGCGCCGGCAAGCTGAAGACGCCCGATGGCGAGCTCGCCCGCGCGCTGTGGGACGCGACGCAGGAGACCACGGCGACGGCCGGGCTGCCGGCCTATGAGATTTCCAACCACGCCCGGCCGGGGCAGGAGAGCCGGCACAATCTGCTGTACTGGCGCTACGGCGAATATGCCGGCGTCGGCCCCGGCGCCCATGGAAGGCTCGACACGCCGGAGGGGCGCTTCGCCACCTCGACCGAGCGCGGGCCGGAGGATTGGGCCGGT
This sequence comes from Ancylobacter sp. G4_0304, assembly GCF_047501495.1. NCBI lineage: Bacteria > Pseudomonadati > Pseudomonadota > Alphaproteobacteria > Hyphomicrobiales > Xanthobacteraceae > Ancylobacter > Ancylobacter sp. G4_0304. Next base: position 100,746 of record NZ_JAZDRM010000010.1, read on the forward strand.
CGCGTCGAGCGCGAGGGTCACGGCACGGTTTCCGACGAGCGGCTGACCCGCTCCGAGCAGGGCGACGAGTACCTGCTGATGGGGCTGCGCCTCAATGAGGGCATCGACCGCCACCGCTTCGCCCGCCTCGCCGGCCGCGATATCGACCCCGCGCGGATCGCGGCGCTGGCGCTGGAGGGCATGGTGGAGCAACTGCCGGGCGGGCGCCTGCGCGTCACCCCCGCCGGCTTCCCCGTGCTCGACGCCATCGTCGCGGATCTCGCGGCGTGAGGCGTCAGGCCGGGGCTACATCCCGGGCTACATCCCCTGCGCGAAGCTGCGCGGGGCGGGGTTGATGATCTCGGCGCGGCCGTTGGCGATCTGCATGATGGCGAGGCCGCGCTGGTTGGTGCCGTCGTCGCGGAAGCGGAAAATGCCGTCAATGCCGCTGAAGCCCGACGGATTCTGTATCGCGGTGTCGTTGAGCCCGGCCTCGCCGCCGGCATTCACCAGCGCCGCCATCAGCGACACCGCGTCATGGGCGAGCGTCGCCGTGCGCACCGGATCGCGGTTGAAGCGCGCGCGGTAGCGCTCGGCGAAGGCGCGGAAGCCGGCGGGGTCGGGCGCGGCGAAGATGCCGCCCGCGACCGAGGGCGCCTGGAACAGCTTGGTATCGTCCCATAGACCGGTGCCGATCAGCTGCTTGCCCGCCGGGTTCACCCCCGCCGCCGCCAGTGCCTGCACGAGCTGGGGCACCATATCGGCGGCGTCCGGCAGGAAGATCGCATCGGCCTGCATCGCGGAAGGGGCGAGGCGCCGGGCGGCCTCGGCATAGGCGTTGCCGCCGGTGGCGTAGCGCTCGATGGCAAGGATGCGCCCGCCGGCCTGCGGCACGGTCTCGCGGAAGGCCGCTTCCACCACCGAGCCATAGGCATTGTCCGGCAGCAGCGCGACGAAGCCGCGCTTGCCGGTGGAGGCGGCGTAGCGCACCGCGCGCTCGACATCGGTCTGCGGCAGGAAGCTCAGCAGATAGACGCCGCGCCGCGCGACATTGGTGTCGGTGGAGAAGCCGACCAGCGGCACCCCGCGCGCCAGCGCGACCTGGCCGGCGCCGGCCACCGAATGGGCGAAGACCGGGCCGATGATCGCCCGCGCGCCCTCGTCGATCGCCTGCGTCGCCGCCGACTGTGCGCCCGGCGCGGTGCCGCCGTCATCCTTCACGAGGAGCTGAATATTGGCGCCGGTGAATTCGGCGATCGCCATTTCGGCGGCATTGCGCAGCGATTGCGCGGCAAGGCCGGCATTGCCGCTGGCCCCAAGCGGCAGGATCAGCCCGATCCGCACCGTGCCGGTGCCGAGCACATTGGCCGGCTGCGGTGGCGCTTCCGGCTCGGAAGGCGGCAGCGCGGCCTGCGGCGGGGCCGACTCCGGGAGCGAGCTGCAGGCGGTGAGCGCGGTGCTGCCGGCGAGCACCAGAAAGCGGCGACGGCTGAGGCGGCAGGTCTGGCGAGCCTCGCGGGAAGTGCGCGGGGCGCTGCCGGGCTCGGCCGGTGCCGGCTCGTCTGGTTCGCTCATCGGCCTGCGCACCTGCTCCTGTCACCGCTCCGAAACGGCTCGTTAACCCTTTATTAAGCCGCGCCCGCGCGTGCTGTCACGCTTGCCGGCGGTGCGCATGGCGGAATAGCGCGACATATCCACCCGTTCCGGCGCCGCGCGGCATGACGGCGGGCGCCCGCCGCACTATGGTGCGGGCCCATGAACCCGCCGCCCGCCGCCCCTCGCTCGTTCCGCCTCGCCGGCCATGTGCTGCCGGCCCCCCGGGCGATGGCCGGGCTGCACGTTGTCGCCACCCCGATCGGGAACCTCGGCGACGTGACGATCCGCGCGCTGGAGACGCTGGCGGGCGCGGACCTCATCGCCTGCGAGGACACGCGGGTGACCCGCCGCCTGCTGGACCGCTACGGCATCGAGACCCCGCTGGTCGCCTATCACGACCACAACGCCGCGAGCATGCGCCCGCGCCTCGTCGCCCGGCTGGAGGAAGGCGCGGCGCTGGCGCTGGTCTCGGATGCCGGCACGCCGCTGGTCTCCGATCCCGGCTACAAGCTGGTGGAGGCGGCGATCGAGGGCGGCTTCCGCGTGATCCCGGTGCCCGGCGCCTCGGCGAGCCTTGCCGCGCTGGTGAGCGCCGGCCTGCCGACCGACCGCTTCTTCTTCGAGGGCTTCCTGCCGCCGAAGACCGGGGCGCGGCGTACCCGCATTTCCGAAATGAAGGGCCTGCCGGCGACGCTGGTGCTCTACGAGACCGGCCCGCGCCTGCCCGAGAGCCTCGCCGACCTCGCCGCGGTGCTTGGCCCGCGTCCCGCCGCGGTGTGCCGGGAACTCACCAAGACCTTCGAGGAGGTGCGCCGCGCCCCGCTCGATGAACTTGCCGCCCATTATGCGCAGGCCGGCTCGCCCAAGGGCGAGATCGTGCTGGTGATCGGCCCGCCGCGTGTCGAGGAGGCCGGCGAGGCCGATATCGATGCCGCGCTACGCGCCGCGCTCGCCACACTCTCGGTGAAGGACGCGGCGGCGGCGGTGGCCACCGCGACCGGTCATCCGCGCCGCGCGGTCTATGCGCGGGCGCTGGCGCTACAGGCGGAACGCGATGGCGAAGGCCCCGAAGACTGAGCCGAGCCCGGCCCGCCGCGCCGCCTTCGCGCGCGGGCTCGACGCCGAGGCGGCGGCCGGCGCGCTGCTGGCGGCGCAAGGCTTTGCCGTGCTGGCGACGCGGGTGCGCACGCCGCGCGGCGAGATCGACCTGATCGCGCGCCGCGGCGATCTGCTGGTCTTCGTCGAGGTGAAGGCCCGCGCCCGGCTGGATGCGGCGGCGGAAGCGGTCTCGCCGCGCCAGCGCCGGCGGATCGCCGCCGCCGCCGAAATCTATCTCGCCGGCCATCCCGAATTTGCCGGGCTCGACATGCGGCTCGACGCGATCCTGATCGCGCCGGGCGTGCCGGCTCTGCATCTGCCGGGGGCCTTCGAGGCCGAATGAGCGCGTGACGCCTGAGGTCGCGAGGGTCTAAACAGGACGCCGAAAGCCGGCAGCCCGGCACCCTTTCATGAGAACCGTGTCTCGATGAGCCTCAACGTTGCCATACAGACCGACCCGATCGACCGCCTCAACATCGCCGGGGATTCCGGCTTCGCGCTGATGCTGGAAGCGCAGGCGCGCGGCCATCGCCTCAGCTACTACACCACCGACCGCCTCGCCATGCGAGACGGCGAGGTGTTCGCCACCGTCGAGCCCATCGAGGTGCGCGACGTCAAGGGCGATCATTTCACGCTTCAGCCCCGCGAGCGGGTGCGGCTCGACAGCTTCGACGTGATCCTGATGCGCCAGGACCCGCCCTTCGACCTGAACTACATCACCGCGACCCATATGCTGGAGCGCGTGCACCCGAAGACGCTGGTGGTGAACGACCCTGCGCAGGTGCGCAACGCGCCGGAGAAGATCTTCGTCACGGAATTCCCCGACCTGATGCCGCCGACGCTGATCACGCGCGACCTCGACGAGATCAAGGCGTTCCGCGACGAGCACGGCGACATCGTCGCCAAGCCGCTCTACGGCCATGGCGGTGCCTCGGTGTTCCGCCTGACGCGTGACGACCTGAATTTCGGCTCGCTCTACGACCTGTTCGCCACCGTGTTCCGCGAGCCCTGGGTGATCCAGCGCTTCCTGCCCGCCGTCAGCGAGGGCGACAAGCGCATCATTCTGGTCGACGGCCAGTTCGCCGGCGCGGTGAACCGGGTGCCGAGCGCGGGCGATTTGCGCTCCAACATGGTGCGCGGCGGCGCGGCCAAGGAGACCGACCTTTCGGCGCGCGAACGCGAGATTTGCGAGCGGCTCGGCCCCTCGCTGCGCGAGAAAGGGCTGCTGCTGACCGGTATCGACGTGATCGGCGGCTATCTCACCGAAATCAACGTCACCGCCCCGACCGGCATCCGCGCCATTCGCCGGCTCGGCGGGCCCGACATTGCGGTCAAGGTCTGGGACGCGATCGAGGCCAAGCGCTGAAGCCGTGCGGCTCATCGCGACAAATAAAAAGGCGCCGTCCCGGCCGGAACGGCGCCTTTCGACGAATCAGGAACCCGAAAGCTCAGTGCACGCTGAGCGGGGCGAGCTCGTTCTGCATGGCCGAGGCGATGCAGGCCTCGCGGCTGTCGGTCAGCATGATCGGCGTGCCGTCGGCGGCGTGCAGGGTGAACAGCTTCAGGCCCGGCGCCAGCTGCGCCTGCGGGAAGAGTTCCGCCGCGTCTTCCGAGCGGATGGGGCGCACATAGGCGATGTGCCCGCCGCCGAGATTGGCGAAGGCTTCCGGCGACAGGACGGCCGGATGGCCGGCGCCAGCGGAAGTGGCCGTGTTGCTGTAGGCGAATTCGTTGGTCATGGTCCGCGACTCCTTTACTAGCTGCCGAGACCGGCTTCGGGATCCCTCAATCGTCCGTCGCAATGGTTATACGCCGGACGACGCGTTCCGGTTCCGGCCGGAGCAGATCGACCGAGAGCAAACCGTTCTTCAGATCGGCGCCGACCACGCGCATGCCATCGGCCAGCACGAAGGTGCGCTGGAACTGGCGTGCGGCGATGCCCCGGTGAAGAAAGACCCGCTCGGTATCGTCGATCTGGCGGCCCCGGATGACGAGCTCGTTCTCTTCCACGCTCACATCGAGCTGGTCGCGGGTGAAACCGGCGACGGCCAATGTGATGCGCAGCCTTTCCGGCTGGCCGGCGAGGGCGATCCGCTCGACATTATAGGGCGGGTAGCCTTCGGAGCCTTTCATGACCCGGTCGAGCGCTCGCTCGACCTCGTCAAAGCCGAGCAGGAAGGGGCTCGACAGCGAGGGTATGCGCGACATTCCCAAAGTCCTTGTCTTTAAGCGACTTTGCGTTGATGGGACCCCGTCATGGGCATCCCGTTGCCGGCAGATATGGGGAGGCCGGCGGCCTGCGCAAGATGTGCGGCCGCGAATCGGTCGCGCGCGATGGGACGCGCGGCGCCTCAGGCGGCGTGGCGCTCGCCGTTCATGCCGAAATGGCCGAGATAGCGCGGATTGATAGCCTCGACCGGCAGCACGATCAGCACGTCGGTGGTGCCGAACTGGCGGTCCACCACCGCGCCTCGGCCGATCTGCGCGCCGAGGCGCAGATAGCCCTTGATGAGCGGGGGCAGTTCGCCCAGCGCCGCCTTGGCGTCGACCGCCTCACGAGGCAGCATGTCCATGGACAGTGCGTGCCGGGGCAGTGCCGCGGCCTGCCACTCCGGCGTGACCGGCACGAAATGGTGCAGGAAGGCCAGCGGGCGGGCCAGCGCCTGCGGATCGGTGCCTTCAAGGCTGGCGCAGCCGAACATCACGTCGATGCCGTGGCGGCGGACATAGGTCCAGATGCCGTGCCAGAGCAGCTCCACCGTGCGCTTGTTGCGGTAGGAGGGCAGCACGCAGGAGCGGCCAAGCTCCAGGAAGCGGCGATGCGGGTGGCGGGCGATCAGCGGGGCGATGTCGAATTCGCTTTGGGTGTAGAACCCGCCATGGCGCGCCGCCACCTCCTGCCGCAGCAGGCGATAGGTGCCGACCACCTTGGGCCGCTTCTTGCCGCGCGCCGTGGTGCGGATTTCGTCATGATCGACCACCAGGAGATGGTCGCAAAAGCCGTCGAACGCGTCGAAATCGCGCCGGGCGAGGCGGGCGGCGGCGGCGGGAATCGCCGACATCTCCTCATAGAACACCTCGTAGCGCAGCCGCTGGGCGCGGCGCACATCCTTGGCGGTGACGGCGAGGCGCACTTCCAGCGAGCCGATGCGGCCGAGGCTTTCCGGCGCGCGGCCGGCGCCCGGATCGCGGTGGCGCAGGCCGGAATAGGAGCGCAGCGCCGGCATGAAGCGGGAGGGCATGAAATGAGCGGGCATGAAACGCGACGGATCGAGCGCGGCGGACATGAAGCCCTGCGGCGGCACGGCGATCTCGCCCGCGCGCGGCATCTTCAGCGCGGACTTGAAGAACTGGGCCAGCGGGGAAACGGCGGCGGTCTTTTCCCTGTCGCCCTCGGCAAGCACATCCGTCATCAACCTGCCTCCACCCTGCCGGCACTATAGCCCGCCCGCCGATAGGAATCACATTTCCCCGACTGATATGTGACAATCGGTGCCAGGGCGACGCGGGAGGCTGGCGCGACGCGGGGTTGCGGTGGCGGAACTGGCGGAAGCGCGCAGGGCGTCGGCCTCACGCCGTTTCGGAGGCGCCGTCTTCCAGCGGCGGCTGCCCTGCCCGCGACGACGGTTTCCTGCATCCGTCCGCCAGATGCGCGCGGCCGACCGATTCGGCTCCCGTGAGGTTGGCCAGCGTGCGCGCCACCCGCAGCACGCGGTGATAGCCGCGCGCGGACAGCCGCATGATCCGCGCCGCATTCGCCCGCAGCGCGGTTCCGGCGGCATCGGGCGCGGCGCAGAAGAACTTCAGGCCGCCGCCGCCCGGTCGGCGCAGAAGAACTTCAGGCCGCCGCCGCCCGGTCGGCGCAGAAGAACTTCAGGCCGCCGCCGCCCGGTCGGCGCAGAAGAACTTCAGGCCGCCGCCGCCCGGTCGGCGGCGGAGCGGTAGGCGAGGGCTTCGGCCAGATGCGCGCGGCCGACCGATTCGGCGCCCGCGAGATCGGCCAGCGTGCGCGCCACCCGCAGCACGCGGTGATAGCCGCGCGCGGACAGCCGCATGATCCGCGCCGCATCCGCCAGCAGCGCGTTACCGGCCGCATCGGGCGCCGCGATCTCCTCCAGCAGCGGGCCGCTGGCCTCGGCATTGGTCGACAGGTCCGGCCGGCCGAGCGCGACAAAGCGCTCGCGTTGGGCGTTGCGCGCCTGCGCGACCCGCGCGGCGACGCTGGCGCTGGATTCGGCCGGCCCGGGGCGCACCAGATCGAGCGCGGACACGGCGGGCACGTCGAGATGGATGTCGATGCGATCAAGAAATGGGCCGGAGAGGCGCGCCTGATAATCGGCCGCGCAGCGCGGCCCGCGTCGGCAGCTATGGCCTGGCTCGCCCGCGCGCCCGCAGCGGCACGGATTCATCGCCGCGACGAGCTGGAAGCGCGCGGGATAGGTCACGCGGTGATTGGCCCGCGCGATCACTGCCTCCCCGCTCTCCAGCGGCTGGCGCAGTGAATCCAGCACGGCCGGCGAGAACTCCGGCAGTTCGTCGAGGAACAGCACGCCATTATGCGCCATCGAAACTTCGCCGGGCCGCGCGCGGGCCCCGCCCCCGACCATGGCGGCCATGCTGGCGGAATGGTGCGGCGCGCGGAACGGGCGCCGATTGGTCAGCGCCCCACCCTGCAGCGCGCCGGCGACCGACGAAATCATCGAGACTTCCAGAAGCTCCGCCGGCGCGAGCGGCGGCAGCAGCGAGGGCAGGCGCATGGCGAGCATCGACTTGCCCGCCCCGGGAGGGCCGGTGAACAAAAGATTGTGACGGCCGGCGGCGGCGATCTCCAAGGCGCGCTTGGCGCTCTCCTGCCCCTTCACATCGGCAAGGTCCGCCAGCGCGCCGCTCGCTCCCTCAAGCCGCGGTCGCGGACGCTCCAGAAGCTGGCGTCCGGCGAAGTGATTGACGAGCTGAATGAGCGACGAGGGCGCGAGCACCGGCATGTCCGGGCTCGCCCAGGCAGCTTCCGCGCCGCATTCCTCCGGGCAGATCAGGCCATGGCCGCGCGCATTGGCGCCGATGGCGGCCGGCAGCACGCCGGCAACCGGGGCGAGCCGCCCGTCCAGCGCCAATTCCCCAACGACGGTAAAGCCTTCGAGGCTGTCGGAACCGATGGCGCCGATCGCCGCCATCAGCCCCAGAGCGATCGGCAGGTCGTAATGGCTGCCCTCCTTGGGCAGGTCGGCAGGGGCGAGATTGACGGTGATACGCTTGGGCGGCAGGGCGAGGCCGGAGGCGATCAGCGCGGAGCGCACCCGCTCCTTGGCCTCGGTCACCGCCTTGTCGGCCAGCCCGACCAGATTGAACGCCGGCAGGCCCGGGCTCATCTGCACCTGCACGTCGACCGGGCGGGTCTCCACCCCCTCGAACGCCACCGTCGCCACGCGCTGGACCATGCCGCGCTCCCGCCCGCCGATCTCCTCTGGATACCGGCAGTCTAGGGGCGCGCGCTCCAGCGTCAAGAACATTATGAGAACATTCGGGCTCGCGATGTCGAATCCGACCCCGATGCACCGAGCGGAGTCGAACGATAGAATTCTTCTATCAAGAGACGAAACACCTGAATTGATTTTGCTTTCAAGCGGGCCCATCCTTCCTTTTGGAAAACTTCAAAAAGAAGGTCCGGGAGAAAATGCCCCATTACGAACCCTGGAGCGAAGAGCGGGCCCGCACGGTGATCGGCGAATTCGCCCATCTCGAAGGCCCCCTCATGCCGATGCTCCATGCGGTGCAGGAGACCTTCGGCCATGTGCCGGACGCGGTCGTGCCGATGCTCGCCGAGCTTTTGAACGTCTCGCGCGCCGAAGTGCACGGCGTCGTGACCTTCTACCACGATTTCCGCCATGAGCCCGCCGGGCAGCATGTGCTGAAGCTGTGCCGCGCCGAGGCCTGCCAGGCCGCCGGCGGCGACGCGCTGGCCGCCCATGCCGAACACCGGCTCGGCTGCAAGCTCGGCGAGACCACGGCCGATGGCCGCGTCACGGTCGAGCCGATCTATTGCCTCGGCCTGTGCGCCACGGCGCCGTCCGCCATGCTGGACGGGCGCATCGTGGCCCGGCTGAACGAACGCCGTCTCGATGCGTTGATCGCGGAGGCCCAGTCATGAGCGCCAATTCCGTGAGCATTCAGATTTTTGTTCCCAAGGACGCCTGCGCCATCGCCTGCGGCGCGGACGAGGTGGTCGCCGCCATCGAGGCCGGCGCGCGCAAGCGCGGTCAGGTCGTCGAGATCGTGCGCACCGGCTCGCGCGGCATGCTGTGGCTGGAGCCGCTGGTCGAGGTTGCTACCCCGGCCGGCCGCATCGCTTATGGCCCCGTGGAAGAAAGCGACGTGGACGGCCTGTTCGAGGCCGGCTTGCTGCAGGGCGGCGACCACGGCCTGCGCATCGGCAGGCCGGAAGAGCATCCCTTCATGGCCCGCCAGACCCGGCTGACCTTCGCCCGCTGCGGCATCATCGATCCGGCGTCCTACAAGGATTATGTCGCCCATGGCGGCTATAAGGGTCTGGAGCGCGCGCTCCAGCTTGGCCCGGCGGAGATCATCGAGGAAGTCAAGAAGTCCGGCCTGCGTGGCCGCGGCGGCGCTGGCTTCCCGACCGCGATCAAGTGGAAGACCGTGGCCGACGCCCAGGCCGACCGCAAATACATCGTCTGCAACGCCGACGAGGGCGATTCCGGCACCTTCGCCGACCGCATGATCATGGAAGGCGACCCCTTCCAGCTCATCGAGGGCATGACCATTGCCGGCATCGCGGTCGGGGCCACCAAGGGCTTCGTCTACACCCGTTCGGAATATCCGCACGCCATCTGGGCGATGCAGAAGGCGATCGAGGTCGCCCGCGCCCACGGCATGCTCGGCGTGAACATCGCCGGCTCGCAGCACAGCTTCGACATGGAAGTGCGCATGGGCGCCGGTGCCTATGTGTGCGGCGAGGAAACCGCGCTGCTCGACAGCCTGGAAGGCGGTCGCGGCACGGTGCGCGCCAAGCCGCCGCTGCCGGCGCATAAGGGCCTGTTCCAGAAGCCGACCGTGATCAACAACGTGCTGTCTCTGGTCGCGGTGCCGCATATCCTGGCCGACGGCGCGCAGAAATACGTGGATTTCGGCATGGGGCGCTCGCGCGGCACCATGCCGATCCAGATCGCGGGCAATGTGAAGTTCGGCGGCCTGTTCGAGACCGCCTTCGGCATCACCCTCGGCGAGCTGGTGAACGACATCGGCGGCGGCACCGCCTCCGGCCGCCCGGTCAAGGCCGCGCAGGTCGGCGGGCCGCTCGGCGCCTATGTCCCGACCTGGCAGTTCGACCTGCCCTTCGACTACGAGGCCTTCGCGGCCAAGGACGCGCTGATCGGCCATGGCGGCATCGTCGTGTTCGACGAAGCGGCGGACATGGTGAAGATGGCGCGCTTTGCGATGGAGTTCTGCTCGGTCGAGAGCTGCGGCAAGTGCACCCCCTGCCGCATCGGCTCGACGCGCGGTGTCGAGGTGATCGACCGCATCGCCAGTGGCGAGAAGGTGGAGCAGAACCTCGTGGTCCTCAAGGACCTCTGCCAGACCATGAAGCTGGGTTCGCTGTGCGCGCTGGGCGGGTTCACCCCCTACCCGGTGCTGAGCGCGCTGACCCATTTCCCTGAAGAATTCGGCGATACCAGCGTAGCTGGTGCTGGCCGTCTCGAAGCCGCCGAATGAGGAGGACGCTATCCATGTCTCTCGTCCATGAGATTGATTACGGTACGCCCGCCCCCCGCACCGACAAGATGGTGACGCTCACCATTGACGGCGTGGAAGTCACGGTCGCGGAAGGCACGTCCATCATGCGCGCGGCGATGGAGATGGGGACCCAGATCCCCAAGCTCTGCGCCACCGACATGCTGGACGCCTTCGGCTCCTGCCGTCTCTGCCTGATCGAGATCGAGGGCCGCAACGGCACCCCGGCCTCCTGCACCACGCCGGTGGCGCCGGGCATCAAGGTCCACACCCAGACTCCGCGCCTCGCGCAGCTGCGCAAGGGCGTGATGGAGCTGTACATCTCCGACCACCCGCTGGACTGCCTGACCTGCGCCGCCAATGGCGACTGCGAGCTGCAGGACATGGCTGGCGCGGTCGGCCTGCGCGAAGTGCGCTACGGCATGGAGGGCGCGAACCACTTCGCCCCGACCTCCGAACTCGTCATGCCCAAGGACGAGTCGAACCCCTATTTCACCTATGACCCGGCCAAGTGCATCGTCTGCAATCGCTGCGTGCGCGCCTGCGAAGAGGTTCAGGGCACCTTCGCCCTCACCATTTCCGGCCGCGGCTTTGATTCGCGCGTCTCGCCCGGCCAGTCGGAAGCGTTCCTGACCTCGGAATGCGTGTCCTGCGGCGCCTGCGTGCAGGCCTGCCCGACCGCCACCCTCTCCGAGAAGAAGCTGATCGAGATCGGCACCCCCGAGCATTCGGTGGTGACGACCTGCGCCTATTGCGGCGTCGGCTGCACCTTCAAGGCGGAAATGCGCGGCCAGGAAGTGGTGCGCATGGTGCCGTGGAAGGAAGGCAAGGCCAATCGCGGCCATAGCTGCGTGAAGGGCCGCTTTGCCTGGGGCTATGCCATGCACCAGGACCGCATCCTCAATCCGATGATCCGCGAGAAGGTCACCGACCCGTGGCGCGAAGTGTCGTGGGACGAGGCGATCGCCCATACCGCTTCCGAGCTCAAGCGCATCCAGGACAGCTATGGCCGCAAGGCCGTGGGCGGCATCACCTCCTCGCGCTGCACCAATGAGGAAGCCTATCTCGTCCAGAAGATCATCCGCGCCGGCTTCGGCACCAACAATGTCGACACCTGCGCCCGCGTCTGCCACTCGCCGACCGGCTACGGCCTGAACCAGGCGTTCGGTACCTCGGCGGGCACGCAGGACTTCGATTCGGTCGAGGACAGCGACGTCATCCTGGTGATCGGCGCCAACCCGACCGACGGCCACCCGGTGTTCGGCTCGCGCATGAAGAAGCGCCTGCGCGAGGGTGCCAAGCTGATCGTGGTCGATCCGCGCCGGATCGATCTGGTGCGCTCGCCCCATATCAAGGCGGACTACCACCTGCCGCTGCAGCCCGGCACCAATGTCGCCATCGTCACCTCGCTGGCCCATGTCATCGTGACTGAAGGCCTGGTGAACGAGGCCTATGTGCGCGAGCGCTGCGACTGGGACGAGTTCCAGGATTGGGCGGCCTTTGTCTCCGACCCGAAGAACTCGCCGGAAGAGGTCGCGAAGTTCACCGGCGTGGCGCCGGAGCTGATCCGCGGCGCGGCCCGGCTCTACGCCACCGGCGGCAATGCGGCGATCTATTACGGCCTCGGCGTCACCGAGCATTCGCAGGGTTCGACCACGGTGATGGCGATCGCCAACCTCGCCATGGCGACGGGTAATATCGGGCGTCGCGGCGTCGGCGTGAACCCGCTGCGCGGCCAGAACAACGTGCAGGGCTCCTGCGACATGGGCTCGTTCCCCCATGAGCTGCCGGGCTACCGCCACATCTCCGACGACGCCACCCGCGCGACGTTCGAAGCCATGTGGGGCCGTCCGCTCGATGCTGAGCCGGGCCTGCGAATTCCCAACATGCTGGACGCCGCCGTCGACGGCACCTTCAAGGCGATCTACATCCAGGGTGAGGACATCCTCCAGTCCGACCCGGACACCAAGCATGTCGCCGCCGGCCTCGCGGCCATGGAGCTGGTGATCGTGCAGGACCTGTTCCTGAACGAGACCGCGGCCTATGCCCATGTGTTCCTGCCGGGCTGCACCTTCCTTGAGAAGGACGGCACCTTCACCAATGCCGAGCGCCGCATCCAGCTCGTGCGTAAGGTGATGGCGCCGAAGAACGGTTATGGCGACTGGGAAGTCACCCAGATGCTCGCCCGGGCGATCGGCCTCGACTGGAACTACACCCACCCCGCGCAGATCATGGACGAGATCGCGGCGCTGACCCCGTCCTTCGCCGGCGTGTCGTTCAAGAAGCTGGACGAGATGGGCTCGGTGCAGTGGCCGTGCAACGACCAGAACCCGGAAGGTGTGCCGATCATGCACATCAACGGCTTCGCGCGCGGCAAGGGCAAGTTCGTCGTCACCGAATATGTGCCGACCGACGAGCGCTCCGGCGCCCGTTTCCCGCTGCTGCTCACCACCGGCCGCATCCTCAGCCACTACAATGTCGGCGCGCAGACCCGCCGCACCGCCAATGTGGCCTGGCATCCCGAGGATGTGCTGGAGATCCACCCGCACGACGCCGAACAGCGCGGCGTGCGCCAGGGCGACTGGGTGCGCATCGACAGCCGCGCCGGCTCCACGACGCTGCGCGCGGACATCACCGACCGCGTGGCGCCGGGCGTGGTCTACACCACCTTCCACCACCCGGGCACGCAGGCGAACGTCGTGACCACGGACTTCTCGGACTGGGCGACCAACTGCCCCGAGTTCAAGGTGACCGCGGTGCAGATCGCCCGCTCCAACGGCCCGTCGGAATGGCAGGAGGATTACGACGCCTTCACCCGCCAGAGCCGGCGCATCGCCGTCGCGGCGGAGTGAGCGGCGGGTTTCCGTCATGATCCCGCCTGTGGCGCGCGTCGCGCGGCTGGCCTGCACCCCGGATGGGGTGCGGGACGGCGCGCGGGCCATCCCCGAGGAGACGCCGGTCGCCATTGTCCATAACGGCTCGACCTATGCCGTGATGATGGCGACGCCGGCCGACCTTGAGGATTTCGGCGTCGGCTTCAGCCTCACCGAAGGCGTCATCGGCCAGCCTTCCGACATCCTGTCGCTCGAAGTGCTCGAATTCGACGAGGATGAGGCCGGGGTCAGCGGCGTCGAGGTCCGGTTGTGGCTCGACGAGGAGCTCGCCGGCCGGCAGGCGGCACGGCGCCGGCAGATCGCCGGCCCCACCGGGTGCGGCCTGTGCGGCGTGGAAAGCCTCGAACTCGCGGTGAAGCCGTCGCGCCATGTCGGCGAAGGGCGCCGTTTCACCCGGGCAGAGATTTCCCGCGCCATCGCCTCGCTGCCGCCCGCGCAGCTGCTGAACCACGAGACGCGCGCGGTCCATGCCGCGGCATTCTGGGAGCCGCAAGCGGGCCTCATCGCGGTGCGCGAGGATGTCGGGCGCCACAACGCGCTCGACAAGCTGGTCGGCCACCTCGCCCGCGAGGGGCGCGATGCGGAAGGCGGTCTGGTGCTGCTCACCAGCCGCGTCTCGATCGAAATGGTGCAGAAGACCGCCATGCTCGGGGCGACCGTGCTGGTGGCAGTCTCCGCGCCCACCGCGCTGGCGGTGCGCACGGCGCAGGCGGCCGGCATCACGCTGGCGGCCATCGCCCGCGATGACGGCTTTGAAGTTTTCACCCACCCCCATCGCATCGCGACCGGCGGGGAAGAGAAGGAGTTGGTCGCCCATGTCGGCTAATACGATGGACCGCCTCGTCTATATGGCGAACCAGATCGGCACGTTCTTCTCGGCGCAGCCGGAGGCGAAGGTGATCCCCGGCATCGCCAAGCACATCAAGGATTTCTGGGACCCGCGCATGCGGGCCAAGATGGAAGACCACATCGCCCATGGCGGCGAGGGCTTGATGCCGGTGGTGTTCGAGGCGCTGAAGACCCTGCCGCCGGTGTCGCGCGCCACCATCCCCGCCGCGCATCCGACCGAGCACCCGCCCGGCCCGACCGGCAGCCATCACTGAGCGCGAGCGTCCGCGCACGTGCTAGTGCGAATCGTGCGGAACGGCCGTGCGGGCCCGCAAATGCACGGCACGCACCCCCTCACCAGCCGCGCCAAAACCTGCTCAAATAGCGCCGCGTGCTCCGCCCCGTCCGGAATGATCCGGCGGGGTTAAGCCCTGTGTCCGCTTCGTGCCGCAGTGCACCATTGTTCCGCCATCTGGAGGGAGCAAGCGGGTAGGGGCGCGACGGATCGCGGGAGCAGGCACTACATGCACACAGACGGGCAAAGCTTTCTGATCGCGGCGCTGATCATCCTCGCCACCGCCGTGGTCGCTGTGCCCGTCGCCCGCCGTCTCGGCCTGTCGCCGATCGTGGGCTATCTCATCGCTGGCGTCGCCATCGGGCCCTCGGGCCTCGGCGCCTTCACCGATCCTGAGCGCATCATCACCGTCGCCGAGATCGGCGTGGTGCTTCTGCTGTTCGTCATCGGGCTGGAACTGCAGATTTCCCGGCTGCTGGCGCTGCGCAAGGCGATTTTCGGCCTCGGCGCCATGCAGCTCGTGCTGACCGGCGGCGCCATCGCGCTGCTCACCCATTATGCCGGCAACGGATTCGACTGGCGCGCGGCGATCATCGCGGGCCTCGCGCTGGCGTTGTCGGCCACCTCGATCGCGCTCCAGCTGCTGGAGGAGAAGAACGGGCTCACCCAGCCCTATGGCCAGCGCGCCTTCGCGGTGTTGCTGTTCCAGGACATGGCGGTGGTGCCGCTGATCGCCTTCATGCCGCTGCTGGCGCCGGGCATCCACGAGGACCAGTCCTTCATGGACGCGGCGCGGCATGTGCTGGTGGTGCTCGCCGCGCTGGCGGTGGTCATTGGTTCCGGGCGCTATCTGCTGACGCCGCTGTTCCGCGTGCTGGCCCAGAGCGGCGCGCGCGAGGTGATGACCGCCGCCGCGCTGCTGGTGGTGCTGGGCGCGGGCGCGCTGATGGCCTCGGTCGGCATGTCGATGGCGCTCGGCGCCTTCCTTGCCGGCGTGATGCTGTCGGAATCCAGTTTCCGCCACGAGCTGGAAGCCAATGTCGACGCGTTTCGCGGGCTGCTGATCGCGCTGTTCTTCATGGGCGTCGGCATGTCGATAGACCTCGGCATTGTGCTCGCCAACGCGCCGCTGCTGATCGTCGGCACGCTGCTCGTCACGGTGGTCAAGGCGGTGTCGATCTGGGCGGTGTTCCGCGTCGCGCACGGCACCGAGGCGGACGCGGTGCGCGCCAGCGCGGTGCTTACCTCCGCGGGGGAGTTCTCCTTCGTGCTGTTCCCGATCGGCCTCAGCCTCGGCCTATTGTCCGAACACCAGGCCGCGATGCTGGCAGCCTGCGCGGGCATGACCATGATGCTGGGTCCCCCGGTGGCGCTCGTCGGCGAGCATCTGGCGCGCTGGCTGGAGCGGCGCGAGGCGCGGCAGGAGCCGGTGGAGGATTTCAGCGACGCCCACGGCGCGGTGCTGGTGGTCGGCTTCGGCCGCTTCGGCCAGATCGTCTCGCAATGCCTGCTCGCACGGGGATTGGAAGTCACCATCATCGACAATGATGTCGAGATGATCCAGAGCGCGGGCCGCTTCGGCTTCCGCATCTATTACGGCGACGGCACGCGCTACGAGGTGCTGCGCGCGGCCGGCGCCGAGCGGGCGCGGGTGATCGCGATCTGCGTCGACCGTCGCGAGACCACCGACCGCATCGTCGACATGCTGGCGGTCCATGTGCCGGCGGCACGGCTGCATGTGCGCGCCTTCGACCGCACCCACGCCCTTGCGCTGCGCAACAAGGGCGTGGATTTCGAGATGCGCGAGACCTTCGAATCGGCGCTCGCCTTCGGTGAGGCGACGCTGCGCGCCAATGGCATCGACGCCGACACCGCGCAGGCGACGATTAAGGATGTCCGGGTCTGGGACATGGAGCGGTTGCGCCGACAGGCGGAAGAGGGCGTCGACCGCGGCCCGCGCCGCTCGATGGAACCCGAGCCGCTGGTGCCGCCCGAGCGCATCGCCCGCCCGCTCAACCCCGAGGCCGAGGACGCGCTGCGCCACGAGACCGAATTCTCGTCCTGAGACCAGCCTGCCGCCCGCGCGGGGTTCCGGCATGGATCATGCATCTGGCAGCCGACGCCAGATCCAGATTCATTCGCGGAGCGATTCGATGTTCAATTCGGAATTCAAGGCATCCGTCAGCCGGCGCAGCCTGCTCAAGGGCGCGGCGGCGGCCGGCGCCGCCGTGGCCATGCCCGCCATCATCAGCCCGCGCGCCCTCGCCTCCTCCGGCGAGATCGACATCATGATGTGGTCGGACTACCTGCCGGAAAGCTTCGTCAAGAGCTTCACCGACAAGACCGGCATCAAGGTCAACTTCACCGGCATCGGCTCGAATGACGACATTCTGAACAAGATGAAGGCAACCAACGGTCAGGGTTTCGACATCGTGACCCCGACGGTGAACCGCAACCCGCTCTGGGCCGATCTCGGCCTGCTGCAGCCCTTCGACATGAAGCGCGTTCCCATCGACAAGGTGAACCCCGCCATGGCGATCGGCGACAAGTACTGGAACTTCGGCGGCAAGGGCACGGCCTGGATCCCGCACATCTGGGGCACCGAAGGCATTGCCTGGCGCACCGACAAGTTCACCCCGGCGGGCGAGTTCCCGAGCTACTACGACACCTGGGACGAGGCCAATGCCGGCAAGACCATGGGCCGCGCGCATTCCTCGATCCTCGGCCTCGGCCTCGGCATGGAGCGGCGCGGCGAGCTGGCGCCCGGCTCGGTCTGGGCGGCTTACACCAGCGAGGACAAGATGAAGGAGGTCTGGACTAAGCTCACCGAGACCGCCATCGCCAAGAAGAAGAACCTCAAGCTGATCTGGAACGACGCCGACACCCAGAAGAACGGCCTGCTCAACGAGGGCGTGATCGTCGGCCAGACCTGGGACGGCCCGCCGATCGCGCTGAAGACCGCCGGCGAGCCGGTGATGTACCGCGCGCCGGTGGAAGGCGCCATGGCCTGGATCGACGGCCTCGCCATGCCGATCGGCGCCAAGAACACCGATCAGGTCTATGCCTTCATCGAGGCCTGCTACGACCCCGAGCTGGCCGGCACCGCGATCAAGACCCACGGCTATAATTCGCCGGTGATCGGCGCCGACAAGTTCGGCGGCGAGGTCTATGCCAAGAACTTCGCCGACGCCTATCCGGGCGATGCGCTGGCCAAGCTCAATGCCTGGCCGGCCGAAGCGCCCTGGTACGCCAAGACCCGCACCGAGTTCGTGAACAAGTTCATGAGCGCCTGAGCGCGGACGCTCCCAGGCTCCGCCACATTTCCGGCCCGGACGCGCTCCGGGCCGGCCTTCCCATTGCGTGCTCAGTTCGAGTGTTCGGAGGCCCATGACAACGCGGGATGTCCGGCTGGACCATGTGACGATCCGGTTCGGCGCGCATACAGCCGTCGACAACGCGCTGCTGACCATCGAGGGCGGCGAGTTCTTCTCCTTCCTCGGCCCGTCCGGCTGCGGCAAGACCACGCTGCTGCGCTGCGTTTCCGGCTTCATCGAGCCGACCGAGGGCCGGGTGCTGATCGGCGGCAAGGACATGTCGCGGGTAGGCCCCAACAAGCGGCCGACCGCGCTGATCTTCCAGAACCTCGCGCTCTTCCCGCTGATGAGCGTCGCCGACAACATCGCCTTCCCGCTGGAAGTGCGCGGCGTCGGGCGCAAGGAGCGCCGCAAGCGTGCGGACGAATTGCTGGAGCTGATCGCCCTGCCCGGGGTCGGCGACAAGAAGGTCTATGAACTCTCCGGCGGCCAGCGCCAGCGCGTCGCCATCGCCCGCGCGCTCGCGGTCGAGCCGGACATATTGCTGCTGGACGAGCCGCTCTCCGCGCTCGATCTCAAGCTGCGCCAGCACATGCGTACCGAATTGCGCGCCATCCAGAAGCAGGTCGGGCTGACCTTTATCTATATCACCCACGACCAGGGCGAGGCGCTCACCATGTCGGACCGGGTGGCGGTGATGAATGCCGGCGTGATCGAGCAGATCGACGATCCGGTGACGATCTATGAGCGGCCCAAGACCCCGTTCGTCGCCGGTTTCGTCGGCGAGACCAACACGATCGCCGGCAAGGTGATGTCGCAATCCGGGCTCGACGTGGTGCTCGACACGCCGCTCGGACCGCTCGCCGGAATCGCTGGCGGCGGGCGGCATTTTTCCGTCGGGGAGGCGTGCCTGCTTTTTATCCGGCCCGAGCAGCTTTCGGTGCAGGCGGCGGGCGCGTTCTCCGCCACGGTGGTGAAGGAGGAGTTCGAGGGCAATCTGCGCCACGTCTTCCTCGATGGCGCGGGCACGGCGCTGCGGCTGTCGCGCGTGGGCGGCGGCGCGCCGCTGGCGCCGGGCACGAGTATCGCCCTCAGCTATGACCACACGCGCAGCACCGTGCTGCCGGCCAGCGGGGCGCGGGCGTGAACGCACTGGCGCGGATGTTCCGCGATTTCACCGGCAAGCACGGGCTCGGCGTCGCGCTCTATATCGGCATCGGCGTGCTGGTCTGGGTGATCGTGCTGATCACCCTGCCGCAGCTCGCCATGCTGGACTACTCCTTCCGCAACAACCTGCCCCCGCCGATGCGCGGCGGCGAGGCGGACGTCTACACGCTGGTGAACTACCGCTATTTCCTGTTCGGCGGCGGCGACGGGCTGAACACGCTCGACATGTGGGTGCTGGGCAAGACCATCTTTGCGGCGGTGGTGGTCACCTTCATCGATGTGCTGCTGTGCTACCCGATCGCCTTCATTCTCGCCCATTCCGCCACCGGCGTTGCCGCGCGGCTGATGGTGCTGGGGCTGATCGTGCCGTTCTGGGTCAACGAAATCCTGCGCGCCTTCGCCTTCCGCGTGATCTTCGGCGCCACCGGGCTGATCAACGGCATCGGCCTCGGGCTTGGCCTGTGGGACGCGCCGGTCGACTTCATCCGCGCCGATGTCGCGCTCTATTCCAGCCTGACCTATTCCTACATCCTGCTGATGGTGTTCCCGATCTATAACGCGGTCGAGGCGCTGGACCGCAACCAGATCGAGGCCGCGCGCGACATGGGCGCCTCGTGGTGGCGGGTGCACTGGCGCATCGTGCTCCCCGTCGCCAAGCCCGGCATCGCCTCGGGCGCGACCATCGTGTTCATGCTTACCGCCGGCGCGCTGGCGGCCCCGCAGATTCTCGGCGGGCCGTCGAACCTGTGGTTCACGCAGCTGATCTACCAGTGGTTCAACGATGCCGGCGACTGGGCACGCGGCTCGGCCTACGCCATCATCCTGCTGTTCACCTGCCTCGCCTTCGTCCTGTTGATGATGAAGGTGTTCAAGGTGCCGATCGGGGCGATCGGCCGATGAGCACGGGAAACGCCACCGGACGGGTCTTTTCCGTCGGCTACACGCTTCTGTTCTTCGCCTTCCTGTTCGGCCCGCTGCTGATCATGTCGGCGACGGCGTTCAATTCGTCCTCCTTCCCGCGCATCACGCCGTGGGAGTGCTTCACCACCGACTGGTTCGGCGTGCTGATCTCCAATACGCGGCTGATGCAGGGTCTCGTCACCTCGGTCATCATCGGGGTCGGCGTGGTGGCGATCTCGGTGCCGCTCGGCCTCGCCGGCGCGCTGGCGCTGGCGGAAATCACGCCCAGCCTGCGCTCGGCGCTCTATACGGTGCTGATCACCCCGGTGCTGATTCCCGGCGTCGTGCTGGGCATTTCCACCATCGTGTTCTGGGGCGATCTCGGCCGCTCGCTCGGCGGCGGTTTCGCGACGCTGTTCTTCAACGGCATCTTCCTGACCATCGTCGGCCAAGTCACCTTCATCGCCGCCTATGCCATGCTGATCTTCTCGGCGCGGCTGCAGCGCTTCGACCCGACGCTGACCGAGGCGGCGCTCGACCTCGGCGCCACACCGGGGCAGGCGTTCCGCAAGATCCTGCTGCCGTTCCTGCGGCCGGCGATCGGCTCGGCGGCGTTTCTGACGCTGCTGGCCTCGTTCGAGAACTACAACACCACGGTCTTCACCATCCTCGCCGACAACACCTTCACCACGGCGCTGGCCTCCAAGGTGCGCTACGGCACCGACCCCTCGCTCTCGGCGCTGGCGGTGATCATCATCGCGGTGACGCTGATCGGCGCGATCGTGCACGAGGCTTATACCCGCCGCGGCGAGGCCCTTGTCGCCGGGCCGGCCAAGTCCGGGCTCTATGCCAACCGGCTCGGTCGGCTCGCCGTGCATCCGCTCACCATTTTCGCGCTGCTGGTGGGTCTCGCCGGGCTCGCGGTCTATAGCGGCATGCGCCACGATTCCGGCGCCTGCCAGTCCCGGATACTGGAGGACAAGCGCGCGGCGCAGGAGCGGCTGATCGAGGAGCAGCAGCGGCGGATGAAGGAGAATGCCGCCCGCCCGCAGGCTCCGGGCGCCGGCAGCGCGCCGGGCAATCCCTCGCCCTTCGGCGGGGCGTTCGGCAATGTCGGTCCCGCCCCAGCGG